>NZ_LUKH01000258.1:0-3276 GCF_001593695.1 Leisingera sp. F5
GCGAAGCTGGCAAGCCCCACAGGCGGCGTCACATCGGCCATGATCCCGAAGTAGAACACAAACAGATGCACCGCGATCAGCGGCACAATCAGACCCGACTGCGCGCCGAGTTCGACCACCACACCGGCCATCAGCGAGCTGACCACAATGTAGTTGGCGGTGGTCGGCAGCCCCATGCCCAGAACCAGCGACAGAATACCAACCATCACCAGCATCAGGATCAGATTGCCGCCCGAGACAAACTCCACCAGTTCGGACATCACCTGCCCCACACCGGTCAGCGTCACGGTGCCCACGATCACACCCGCTGTGGCCGTGGCCAGCGCGATGCCGATCATGTTGCGCGCGCCATCGATCAACCCGTTCCACAGGTCTTGGACGCCCTCCATAAAGGAATTGGCCATATTGCTTTGACCGCGGAAGATCGTCTTGAGCGGTTTTTGCGTCAGCAGGATCACAAACAGCAGTGCAGTTGCCCAGAAGGCCGACAGCCCCGGGGACTTCTGCTCAATCATCAGGAAGTAGACCAGCACGATGATCGGCAGCAGGTAGTGCAGGCCTGCCTTATAGATCTCACCCACAACCGGCAGTTCGACCTCTTTGGCGTTGGGGTCATCCGGCACCAGGTCATCGACGCCGGAAGCCAGCCACAACAGGGCTACATAAGCTGCGAACACCAGCGCCGACAGGGTCAGCCCGGAGGCACCCGGCATGGCTGAGGTGATCCATTTGACCGGGTACTGCACGCCATAGCAGAGGGCTGCAAAACCGGCAAAGAACAGCGCCATGCCACCAATCGTGCGCCCCATGGAGACAACGCGGTTGCCCAGCGTCGGCATATTCCGCTTCACAGCCTCCAGATGCACAATGTAGACCAGCGCGATGTAGGAAATCGCGGCGGGCAGGAAGGCATGGGTGATCACTTCGACATAGGAGATACCCACGTATTCCACCATCAGGAAGGCCGCAGCGCCCATCACCGGCGGCATGATCTGGCCGTTCACGGATGACGCAACCTCGACCGAGCCAGCCTGTTCAGAGGTGAAGCCCACCCGCTTCATCAGCGGAATGGTGAAAGTGCCGGTGGTGACCACGTTGGCGATGGAGGAGCCGGAAATCAGGCCGGTCGCGGCAGAACCCACAACAGCCGCCTTAGCCGGGCCGCCGCGCAGGTGGCCGAGCGCGCCAAAAGCCATCTTGATGAAGTAGTTGCCGGCCCCCGCCTTATCCAGCAGCGCACCGAACAGCACGAACAGGAAGACAAATTTGGTGGAAACCCCCAAGGCAATGCCGAACACGCCCTCGGAGGTGATCCACATATGGCTCATCGCCTTTTTCAGGCTGGCGCCTTTCCAGCGAATGACTTCCGGCACCCATTCGGAAGAGCCGAAAAAGACATACGCCAAGAAAATGGTTGCAATGACCGCCATGGCCGGGCCTAGCGCCCGGCGGGCGGCCTCGAACAGAATCAAAAGGCCGGCAAGCGCAAAGAACTTGTCGACATCATCGGCAAGGCCGCCGCTGTCGACAATCTTCTGATAGTTCAGGAACCCATAGATCGCGACATATACGCCGGCCCCCGCAAGTACCCAATCCTGAACAGGCACGTAACCTGCGCCGGTTTCGCGCCGCTCACGCAGACAGGCAAAGGCAGCCATTGCAGCCACTGCTGCCCCTGCCGCAAGACTGAAGAACTGCAAACCGCCGGACCAAGCGCCGAGCACGTATTGCCCAAGCACCGCCAGCGCGCTGTACACAAGAACTGCGGACGCCAGGAACACACCGCCGGCACTAGCAAGCCTCTCAATCCGGGAGACTTTCCCGGACCCGTTCAGAAACGTCGGCAACGACAGCGCAATGGCCACTGCGGCAGCAACAGGAATGGCAACCGCCATACCAATCGCGCCGGACGTCGCGGCGATGAGAATCGCAAGCGCAAAGGCGCCAATGCCGATTATTGCACCAAGGTGCCCCAGCCAGAAGGATATCACCTTGCGGCTTTCGCGCCCCATCGCCGGGTAGGCCATAAAGCCAAGCATCAAGGCAAAGGCCAGATGTATAAGCCGGGAATTGTTGCTGACCGCGCCGGGAAGAAGGTAGTTCGCCAATGGCGAGGCTAGGATCACCTGGAACAGCGACCAGCTGACGGCAATCACCGCCAGAAGCATGCCGGCAACCCCCGCGGGGTTGCGCGCGCCGGCGTCGGAGGACGCGACCAGTTCCTGAAGTTCTTCTTCGCTGAGCGGTCGATTTCCCTGAGCATCGGATGTCATGGATAATCTCCCCAAGGGCCGGCGCCCAACTGGCGCGGCCTGATATTTTTCCCCGCAGCCGGGGAAGGAAACGGGGCGCTGCTGCGCCCCGTTCTCAAAGTTTCAGCGGATTATTCGATCCAGCCTTTTTCTTTGTAGTACTTAGCCGCGCCGGCGTGCAGCGGTGCCGACAGGCCGTCTGCAATCATCTCTTCCGCCTTCAGGTGGGCAAAAGCCGGATGCAGCTTCTTGAAGGCATCAAAGTTTTCGAACACCGAGCTGACAACCGCATAGACTGCCTCCTCGGACACATCAGTCGAGGTTACAAAGGTTGCGCCAACGCCAAAGGTCTGGGTGTCCGCATCCGAACCGCGGTACATTCCGCCAGGGATGGTGGCGGTGCGGTAGAAGGCGTTATCGCCAACCAGCTTGTCCACGGCCTCGCCATCAACTGTCACCAGCACCGAGTCACAGGCGGTGGTTGCTTCCTGGATCGAGCCGGACGGGTGGCCTACGGTATAGATCATCGCGTCGATCTGGTTGTCGCACAGTGCTGCGGACTGCTCGGCCGCCTTCAGCTCTGTTGCCAGGGCGAAATCTTCCATGCCCCAGCCCTTGGCTTCCATCAGCACTTCCATGGTGCCGCGTTGGCCGGAGCCCGGATTGCCGATGTTCACGCGCTTGCCTTTGAGATCGTCAAAGGTTGAAATGCCGGAATCGGCACGGGCCACCACGGTGAACGGCTCCGGATGCACTGAGAACACAGCGCGCAGGCCTTCAAACGGCCCCTTGTCTTCGAATTTGGACGAACCGTTGTAGGCATGGTGCTGCCAATCGGACTGCGCCACGCCGAATTGCAGCTCGCCTTCGCGGATGGTGTTGATGTTGTAGACCGAGCCGCCGGTGGATTCGACGGCGCATTTGAAGCCGTGCTCCTTGCGGCCCTTGTTCACCAGACGGCAGATGGCGCCGCCGGTCGGGTAATAAACACCGGTCACGCCGCCGGTGCCGATGGTGATGTATT
>NZ_LUKH01000259.1:0-3275 GCF_001593695.1 Leisingera sp. F5
CCAGGCGGCGGATCGCGTGGCGGAAATCGTTGCCGAACTTCAGGCCTATTGCAGCCACAACATCATCTTGCGGCAGGTGCCGATCCGCGAGGATGGCCAAGTTGTGGGTGCTGTGGATCTGATCTCGGAGCGCGCCTGGCAGTATCAGGAGGGCAAGACTTCGGCGCTGATCGAGCTGCCGGTGGCCATGTACGCGCGCGAGCAGGAGGCCCGCACCGAGCTTCTGGAAGCGCTGGCAGATTTTGACGACACGCTGCTGGAGGAATTGATCGAGGATCAGAAGGTGATGGCTGAAGAGGCCTATGAGGTGGCCACCAAGGTGCTGCAGCACAATGACCTGATCCCGGCGCTGATGGGCTCTGCCGAGCATAAGAATGGGATCATGCGGCTGATGAAGTCGCTGCGCCACGAAGCGCCGGATGTTGGTGTGGCACTGGAGCGGCTGTCGCAGGACGGCGGTGTGGTGGCGGTGGGTTGCATGGCGGATCTGGTCAAGCACCTGGGCAAGACCGTGATGGTGCGGGCGTTGGACGGCAGTGTCGGCAACGGTGTATCTGTCGGCGGCGCAGCGCTTGGGTCGCTGACGGGCGTCGGGTCCGCGGCAAATTCCAGCCTGACACCGGGCGATATGGGGCAGGCGGTGAAATCCGATCACCTCAACCTGGGTTTTGCTTATGGCCGCGATGGAGCAGCTCCGCTGCCGGATTGGGCGCAGCCGCGGCCCTCGACCTTCCGCCGGTTGATCACCCCGGTAAATGAACGGGACGATGTCCGCCTGTCCGGCGCGCTGGAGCGTCTGGCGGAAATCGACCCGGCGCTGGTGGTGGGGCAGGATGAGGCCAGCGGCCATGTGCTGCTGAATCTGCAGGGGCCGCTGCATATGCGCCGCATCAAGCAGGCCTTGAAAGAGGAATTCGGGGTCGAGGTGGAGGAAGGGCCGGTGCCGCCGGCGCTGCGCGAGACCATCAAGAAAGCGGTGCAGGTCCATCACCGCCATCGCAAGCAGTCCGGCGGCGCCGGGCAGTTCGCCGATGTGGTGATCGAGGTGAAGCCCCTGCCACGGGGCAGCGGATTTGTGTTCGAGGAGACGGTGAAGGGCGGTGCTGTGCCCAAAAACTATATCCCCTCGGTCGAGGCCGGTGCGCGCGAGGCGCTGGCGCAGGGGCTGAACGGCCATCCGGTGGTGGATGTCTGCGTGACGCTGAAGGACGGCAAGCACCATTCAGTGGACAGTTCCGACTATGCCTTCCGCACTGCGGGCAAGAACGCAGTCAGGGAGGCTATGTCTGAGGCCGGCGCGGTGCTGCTGCAGCCAATCATGCGGGTGAATATCCATGTGCCCTCGGTGTTCACCGGCGGACTGGTGCCGGTGGTGAGCGGCATGAAAGGTCAGATCCTGGGGTTCGAGGCTGAGGTTGGCGTGGCTGGCTGGGATGTGTTCGAGACGCTGCTGCCAATGTCGGCGCAGGATGATCTGTGCAGTACCTTGGCCAGCGCTACCCGCGGCACCGGTTGGTTCAGCACCGATTTCGACCACTATGAAGAGGCGCGGCGGGCGGATTTCGCCGAGGCATAGCAGCGAACTGGCGCAAAACGGGGCGCAGGCGGCGGAACAGCTCTTGCGCCCCGGTGCCGTTTTGCGTGATCTGCGCAACAACCCGGAATGGCTTGCGGAGAAAAATCATGGATGCGTCATCGGCTTATCAGAACAGTCTGCCCATTTCCTCGGATGCGCTGCTGAGGCAGCTGGACGACTGGGACATTGCCTATCAGCTGCATACCCATGTGCCGCTGCGCACGGTGGAGGATGCCAAGGGCGTCGAGGAGCAGTTCATGGTGCCGGGTGAGAACGCGCTGCGGCTGAAGAACCTGTATCTGCGCGACAAGAAGAAGCGGAACTATCTGGTGACGCTGCAGCAGGACCGCGAGATCGACCTGAAAAGCTTGGGCACGGAGATCGGGGCCGGCAACCTGTCGTTCGGCTCGGCTGACCGGCTGCTGGATAATCTCGGCATCCGCCCCGGCGCGGTCAGCCCGCTGGCAATGATCACCGGCGCGGAAAAGGGCGTGACCTTTTATTTGGACGCGCAGGCGCAAGACGCAGACGTGATCTATATGCATCCGCTGGTCAATGACCGCACGGTGGCGATGGCGGGGGCGGATGTGATGGCGTTTTTTGAGAAAACCGGCGTCGAGGTGCGCTGGGTCTAACCGGGCCGTTCGTCTTCCAGCGCCAGGTCCAGCGCGGCGGCGGCATGGGCGGCTGAGGGGTTCACGAACAGGAAGCCACCGGCCTTGAAGCTGACATCATCCAGATGATCGGGAAAGGCCAGCGGCAGCTCGGTGCAGGCCAGCAGAATGGCGTCGCCGGGCTTGACGTGTTTGGCGCTGAAGCGCAGTAGGCGCGCCTGCGCGGTGGCGGAAGCGCCGCCATAGAAATCCTCGTCAATCATGGCCTGCATTTCGGCTATCTCGGCCTGCGGCAGGGGATCGTTGGCGCTGACTCCGTGTGCGGCGAGCACATTGGCGTAATTGCGGTCCTGCATGGTGACGGTGGTACCCAGCACCAGCGCCCGGGTGGCACCTGTTTGCGCTGTGGCTTCTGCTGTTGCGTCGAAGATGCTGAGGATCGGCATCATCACTCCGTCGCGGATCGCATGCAGCCGGGCGTGCGGCGTGTTGGAGGCGATCAGGGCGAAATCGCAGCCCGCGCGTTCCAGCGTCAGCATCGCCTCGCGGAAGACAGCATCAAAAGCGGCCCAGCTGGCTTCATCGCCGGGGCGGCCGCGCAAGGATCTGGTCTGCGCCTGCACTACGGATTCAATGGTGATCGGCGGCACCGGCAGCGGAGAACCTGCGCCGCGGGCTGCAAAGAACGCTCCGGCGCCTTCGCAGATGGCGCGGTAGTAATCGAGAGTGGAGGCCCAGCCGACGCCGCCGAGGATGCCGATCTTCTTCATGGAAATGCTTGTGCCTTGCGAATGTGCTGCGGCCAACTTGCACAGATCCGGGCAGGCTGCCAAACGTTAAAATGCCGCCAGCCGGGGTGCGGTTGACGGCAGATGCGCTGGGCGGAGCAGGGGGTCAGGCCGCCAGCGCGTCGATCTGATTCTTTGCCTTGGCCAGGGCGCTGTCAGCGTCGACCATCAGGGCGTCAGCGGCCACGATTTCAACCTCGGTGATACCGATGAATCCCAGCACGTGGCGCAGGTAGGTGGTGGCAAAATCGATGTCAGAACCCGCCTGGGTGCCGCCGGAAGCCACCGCGATGATGG
>NZ_LUKH01000260.1:0-3262 GCF_001593695.1 Leisingera sp. F5
CCCTCGATGCCGCCGTCCAGCACCGCCTTGAGGCTCTTATAGTGCTGGTCGTCATGGCTGAACGACAGGTCGTCGCAGAACAGGATGAACCGGTGCTCCGAGCCGCGCAGATGGTTCAGCAGCCGCGCCACCGAGGGCAGATCCTCGCGCTGCAGCTCCACCAGTTTCAGCTGCGGGTGATCCCCCGCCAGCGCGCCATGCACGGCCTTCACCAGGCTCGACTTCCCCATCCCCCGCGCGCCCCACAACAGCGCGTTATTGGCGGCAAAGCCTTGCGCAAAGCGGCGGGTGTTATCCAAGAGCGTATCGCGCGAGCGGTTGATGCCTACCAGCAGGTCCAGATCGACCCGGTTCACAGCGGGAACAGGCTCCAGCCGTTCCGGCCCCACATGCCAGACAAAGGCACTGGCGGCGTTGAAATCAGGGGTTTCCAAAGGGGCGGGCGACATCCGCTCCAGCGCCTCGGCAATGCGGGTCAATGCGATCTGGTCCATGGGGTGCCTCCGTCGGTTAGCTGACGGATTTCAAAGCATGTTCGGAAGGAAGCGGCAAGGGGGCAAGCACCGCGCCTGCCCCCAACGACTGCAGTTCTACGCCTGGCTTTTACGGCGCGCAGCCATTCTGCTGCCATCCCGGATGTTCAAGCCCATCATGGTGAGGTTCAACACCCCAGCCAGCAATTCAATGCCCTGCACAATGACAAACACACCATCAAAGTTTCCATCACTTGCCCTTGCCTCCAGAAAAAAGGCTGCCGGCAGGAGGACCATCAATCCGTTTGCGGCAATCAAGGGCATACGCTTTTTCTTCGCAACGGCTGGCGCATCCTTGCGCCGGCGCCCGATCGCCATGCCGAAGCCTCCCGCAATGGCCATCGCCGGTATCAGGACAAACATCCCCATCAGGATCCTGGATTTGACCAGGGCTATGGTTTCCGGTGTCCCAAGAGCTTCGCTCAGCACTGTTAAGGTCCAAAACGTCAGGATGATCAGAAAGGCGGTTACACCTGCGGCTGCGTGGATTTTCTGTTTCATGGCAATCTGATCCGGGTCCCTTCAAGCGACGCAATGGTTGGCGACAGCCAGTTTTCTGAACAAATGCGGCCGGGCGGCTGCACTTTCAGGATACTTGGCAATCCGTCTATGAAATTCAGGATGCATGAAGGCCGCACGAAAGCTTTGCACGTCCTGCCAGACAGCATAGTTCACATAGGTCGAGCTGCCGGCGATCCCTTTGTGCATCTGTGTCGAAATGTATCCGGGCTGCCCCTTCATGAAATCAGCGTCATGTGCCCAAGCATCCAACAGGGCCTGCTCATCAGATGGGTCTATTGTGAACAGGTTCATCAGGACAACCGGGCCTTCTTCGGCGTCCATCTGTTCGGAAAGTGTGACGGCGCCGTCGAGTTCTTCAAGTCCAGCCATGTTGGCTCCCCTCATTAATATAGCATGCTATGTATCATTGCATAGCATGCTATTCAAGTGCAAAATCGAACAATGAAATTCGAAAAAGAAAACTCCGCCGGCTATCTGGTGAATCACACCGCCCGCCTGTTTGCCTCCGGCTTGCAGGACCGTATCACCCCGCTTGGCATCACCATTGGGCAATTCCCCATTCTGCTGGAACTGTGGGTCAAGGACGGGGTGACCCAGCGCGAGCTGCTCGAAAAGCTGGCGCTGGAACAGGCAACCCTTGCCAACACACTGAACCGAATGGAAAGAGACGGGCTGATCGTCAGGAAGAAACACCCGTCAGACGCGCGATCACAGCAAATTTGGCTGACTGCAGAAGGACAGGCCCCACGGGAGCGCGCTTATCAGGCTGCCAACGACCAGAACGAGCAATCCCTAGCCCCCCTATCAATCAATGAGAGGGAACAGTTCATGGGCTTGATGCGCCGGATAATCAGCGCTGCGAACAGCGGTTGACTGCATACGCAGCGGGCGCCAAAGTCAGAGGCCCGGCCCCACAACTATCGATCAAAGGTATGCAGCAAGGAAAAAGGCGCGCCCTCACGGACGCGCCTTTCTGTTTCAAACCGCTTTTGGCTTACTTGTCCTTGCCGTCCTCAACCTCGAACTCGGCCATCATCGGATCGTCGGGATGGGCGTCCATTTCGTCCTCATCGTCATAATACCCCTCGGCGCGCAGCTTGGCTTCACGCTTGGCCTCGACCCGGCGAACCAGGAAGATCGAAATCTCGTAGAGACCATAGACCACCACAAACAGGATCACTTGGGTGATCACATCCGGCGGTGTCACCAGCGCGGCCAGCACCAGAATCGCCACCACCGCGTATTTGCGGACGGCCCCCAGCCCTTCGGCACTGACCAGCCCGGCCTTGCCCATCAGCGTCAGCAGCACCGGCAGCTGAAAGCACAGGCCAAAGGCCACGATGAACTTGATGGTCAGGTTCAGATACTCCTGCGCCGAGCCCTGGAACACCACGCTCAGCCCCTGGTTCACCTCTTCGCCGGTGACAGCCTCGCCGCCGGTTCCAAACTGCTGGAACCCAAGGAAGAAATCATAGGCCAGCGGTGTCACCACATAAAAGGCAAAGCTGGCGCCCAGAATGAACATGAAGGGCGAGGCGATCATAAAGGGCAGGAACGCGCCCTTTTCATTCTTGTACAGCCCCGGCGCCACAAACCGCCACATCTGGAACCCGATATAGGGAAACGCCAGGATAAAGCCGCCCAGGAAGGAGATCTTGATCGCGACAAAGAAGCCCTCCTGCGGGCTGATGAAGATTAGCGCACAGTCCTGCCCGCCCTCGGCCAGCACTTGGCACAGGGGCGCGGTCAGGAAATTGAAAACGGGCGTTGCCACGGTGAAACAGATCACCATGCCCACGACAAACGCCGCAACCGAATGGATCAGCCGGTTGCGCAATTCGGCCAGATGCTCGATCAGCGGCGCGGTTGAGTCGTCGATCTCATCCGTCTTGCTCATGACTTGGCCTCTTCTTCCGTTTTCGGCGCCGCAGGTTTCAGCGCCGCCTCGGCCTCTTCCGCCTTGGCCAGCGCCGCCTCTGCCTCACGCGCCTTGCGCTCGGCTGCCGCGCGCGCAGTGGACGCCTGGATCTTTTTGGCGTCCTCAGCGCGTTCAGCGGCCAGCTTGCCGGTTTCGCTTTCGGGGTCGTATTTGGTCGGGTCGATCGACTTGGCCATGTCCTGCGCTGCCTGTTTCACCCCGTCCATGGCGGTGCCCATCGGGTTCGACGCAGCCTTCAGGCCCTTGGCCATATCATTGACCCCGGCCT
>NZ_LUKH01000261.1:0-3254 GCF_001593695.1 Leisingera sp. F5
CCGCGATCATGCGCGCCCGAAGGGATGCCGCCGGTGCAGGGGGCTGCTTGGTCATGGCAAAACCCTCTGTCAACCGAGGCAAAATCACCTCGGCCAACAGCACACACCCGGCCTCCTGAACCGCGAAACAAATACCGCTTCAGTCCAACACCGGCCACGCAGAGCCCCTATCGCAGAGCGATTTAGTGCTTGGTATCCAGCATGCTGCAGATGGCAGAGCTGGATTGGCCGGTTTCCTGAAGGTTTTTCGATGCGGGCCGGGGTGCCGCATTGCTTTCTGGCGCGGCCTGCGGCCGGCGTTGACAAACCTCGGAAGGAGGAAGCCGCGGGGGTTGGGCGTTGTCTATGGGGAAGAGGAATTGCGGTTGATGGCAACACTGCCACCAGCGCACCTCTGATCTATTTGCGTGCGTCAGCAGCAGCCATTCGCAGCGGATATCTCATTGAGTGAAGGAGCGCCGGATATTTGCAGCGATCATCCGGAATGACGGGCGCAGCGGGCTTGGGCCGTCCGTCCAGGAGCGGCCAGTGCTCGTTGGATTGGATGGGCAAGCATCGTGTATGCGGCCTGCTCCATTGGTGGCGCGCGCGACATCGGTTTCCGGCCACGGCGGAATATCCCGACGATGCGCATGGGGCCGCCGCAGCAGGAGCATTGTTCGCGCAAGGAGAGCGGAGCGATCTCGGCTTCGGGCTCTGGCGTGGCGGCTTGTTCAACGCGTTGGACGCAGAGCAAAGCGCGGATTTTCGTGATGTTTGCTTTGCGTGCAGGGCTGGCCAGAAGGCCATAGTGCCGGATGCGGCGGAAGCCGTCAGGTAGAACATGCATCAGGAAGCGGCGGATGAACTCGAACGTGGCCAGCCGCATGGCCTTTGGGCGATCACCGGATTTGATGCGGCAATCCTTCCAGCGGAAGGCCACGGTACCGGCATCGGCGGTGATCAGACGGGCGTTCGAGATGGCGGCCCGGTGGGTGTAACGGCTCAGGCAGGCCAGAACCGCCTCCGGCCCGCCGAAGGGCGGTTTGGCATAGACAACCCATTTGGAGCTGCGGAACCGGGCGAGCCATTTCGCAAAGGCATTCGCCTGTGCCAAGAGATCGAGATCGCTGAAAGAAAATGAGCTGGCTTGCGCGGTGCAAATCCATCAGCCCATCCAGAAACAGGCGCCGGTACAGCCGCGCATGCTTCCGAAAGATATCAGCGATCTCCAGCCCTGGACGCGCCAAGTGCGCGTGCTGCTGCTCCACTCCCCGCCTGACAGTGTGATCCTGCAGCTTCTCCAGCATCTCGTACGGGCTAACGGTGCCGCGAATGGTCTTGGTTGCGGCATGGGGATAGCGCGCTGCCGTGCTGAGCTTTGAATGCCCCCGGAAGCAGCTGGATCATCCGAACATCCGTTCCGGCCTCGAGCAGGTGCATGGCGAAGCTGTGGCGCAAGGTATGCAGCGTGGCGGGTTTGTTGATGCCTGCCATATGCTTGGCAGAGGTGAATGCTCTGTTCAACTGGTGTGGTGACAGGGCCAGGATCTTTGGCTTGCCCGGAAATAACCAACCCTCAGGCCGCGCCTCACGCCAATAATCCCGCAGCAGATCCAACAGCCCCGGCGATAGCATCGCTTTGCGATCTTTGCTGTTCTTGCCTTCATCGCCTCCCGCCCGCAGGCCGCGCCGAAGAAGAACCGTAGCGAGACGATCCGAGCGTTAAAGGTGCCGGTCGCCACCCCGGCATCGGTCATGTGAAGCTGGCAGGCCCGCAACTCGTCTGGTGTCGCTGTGTCCGGTGAGCGGCCAATGAACCATGTAAAGTGCTTGACCGCCCGGATATGACCTTGCTGGGTCTTGGCTCCCATGCCACGGGTGCGCATGTCTTCGATCATCCGCTCGCGAAGCGGGGCCGTTCACTCCTCTGTCATTGCAACCTCCTTTGTCGACTGAGAAAGCCCCAATCGTCAGACAGGTCGCAAAAATCGCAAAACGTGCAGCATAAAGGCCAGTTCAGAACGCCAGCAACAAATGCCATCGCCGCGCAAGCGGATTCCTCCTTTCGCCCTCCAATGGATCGTCGCAGACACAATGCACAGTTTGCCGCCATTGTGGCAGCTTGCTGCGAAAGCGCGCTTTTTCCCGCATGGTTGAGTTCATGCCAGGTGCCGCGAATGTCGGAAGTTGCTATGTTGCCGCGCCGTACCGATTTGACGCCTGCCCGTCTTTGAGCTTGGCGTTCATGACCACGATGAGCTTGTGCATGATGACGGTGATGACGGTGATGACGGTGATGACGGCCTTGGCGGGTTTGCCGCGTGCCTTGAGACGGGCCGTGAAACCCCGGAAAGCCGGGTTGGGACGCAGAGTAGAAAGGGCGGCCATGTAAAGACTGGCGTGTGCGTCCCGGCACCCGCCGGAGACATGCCTGTGCCCCCCGCAGGGTGCTGGAATCCCGTGCAAAGGGCGCAGGCCCAACGATGGATGCAGCCTCTCCCTTCGTCAGGTCGCCCAGTTCCGGCACATACGCCAGACAGGCCGCCGCTGTCTTCGGCCCGATCCCCTTGATGGATTGCATCAGCCTGGATTTGTGCCGGGATGCCGGCGTTGCGGCAATGAGGTCTTTAATCCGTTTGCCCAGGTCATCCATTTCGCGCGACCTGGACCGGACATGACACTGCAGAGAAAGGCGTATTGCTCTGATTTTGGCATGCTCCAAGCGGTTTTGTTCTACCCTGGCAATCTTCGCGAGGTCATCCCGGCGGCGGCGCAGCGCGCGCAATTCCTCGGCTTCCGGGTCAACGGGTTTCCAGAGCCGCACCCCGTCTGATTTCTGAGCAAGCAACGCAAGCATCCAAGCATCTGTTTTGGACGCAAGTCCAAGATATCATGCGAAGTTGCGGGTTCGGGCGCCATGTGACCGATACGGGGGCAACCCGGCATCCGCGCAACGCGAAAGCACATGCCGTTCATAGCCGCCGGATGCCTCGCAGATGGCGAAAGGTGCTTCCAGCTTGCCGGCTTGCCGCGGCAGTTTCCTGATTGCGGCAGGAGTGTTGTTAATCATCACTTGCCGGTCATCCGGCGGGGCGTGCACCGTCAAACTGGCTTTAGAGGCTTCAAATGCGATGATACGCTCTGGTGCGGGTGGGATGCCTTGTCCATATGGGTATCCTGTTCCTCGATTATGTTCGGCTGCGAAGACCCTTCTACCCTTCTACCCTTCTACCCTTCCACCGTTCGGATGGGCGGCTATATGGTGTGGCGGG
>NZ_LUKH01000262.1:0-3244 GCF_001593695.1 Leisingera sp. F5
CTATAGTCCGCGGCGCCTGACCTTTCGGGCCAGAGCGCCGCGGACTATAGCGCGGCCAGTAGAAGCACCGGAATGCAAAATAACGGCGCCGCAATGGCCTTGCGGCGCCCCGCCCTTATGTCTCAGCCTATTTTGGGTTCCAACGCGCCTCACAATCCCTCAGGACGTCCTGCCGGCACACGCATGTTATCTGTTTATCTGTGCGACCGCCCGTATCACTTGCGCAACAAGCCTCAACATATGACGCCAGACGCCTGTTCTAACCGGCCTAGCGGACGATGGTGAAGCCGCTCACTTCAGGGTCGGGAACTGTCCGTTCGGTCAGCACATCCTTCACCGCGGCGGCGCCAGGCCCGTGGCCCATCCGGCGCACCATATCGGCGACGCCGGCCGCCGGCCCCATCAGCAACGCCCGCACCGAGCCGTCCGGCTCATTGCGGATCCAGCCGGACAAACCGTGGCGCAACGCCTCGGCCCTGGCCCAGGTGCGAAACGCCACACCCTGCACGCGGCCGGTGACACGTGCATTCACTGCGACAGCAGTCATAGCACACCTTCCTTTCCATCATGCATGATCAAAGCCTAACACAAAACGCCGCTCCAACGGATCAAGAACAGATCAAAACAACGCCAACTGGTCGCCCGGCTGCGGTGGCCTGGCAAACAGATCGCATCGCAGATCCGCTGTACGCTCCTTCAGCCCGATCCGCCGGCAGGCTTCCTTAAACCGCTGCGCAATCATTTCAGCATAACGCCCCTCGCCGCGCATCCGATGACCCCAGCGCGGATCATAGTCACGCCCGCCATGCATTTCCCGCAGCCGCGCCATCACCTTGGCCGCACGGCCAGGCTCGTTCTTGTCCAGCCATTCCTGCCACAACCCAGACACCTCCCGCGGCAGCCGCAGCATGATCCAGCTCGCAGCATCTGCGCCCGCTTCCGCCCCGGCTGCCAGCAGCTCCTCCAGCTCATGATCGGTCAGCCCCGGCACGAAAGGGGAGGTCATCACCCGCTCCGGCACGCCTGCCTGCGTCAGCCGCCGGGCTGGAAAAGGCGCCCGGGGCTCTATCCGGCGGAACAGGTCAGGATCCAGCGTGGTGACGGAAATCCCCACCCGCACCAGCCCCTTGGCCGCCATCGGCGCCAGAACGTCCAGATCGCGCTGCACCATCGCGCCCTTGGTCACGATCGCCACAGGATGATTAAAGTCCCGCAGCACCTCCAGGTAAGCACGGGTGATGCCATGGTCCCGCTCGCACGGCTGGTATGGGTCGGTGTTTGTGCCGAGTGCCAGCACAGCCGCCTTGTAACGCGGCGCCGACAGTTCGTTGCGCAGCACCGCGGCCGCATTGGGGCGTGTGACCAGCCGGGTCTCAAAGTCCAGCCCCGGCGACAGGCCAAGATACGCATAGCTGGGCCGCGCAAAACAGTAGATGCAAACTGGTTAAATACACACTGAACTTTGCTTGCATTCGTTTTTTGTTGTATTTTCAGCTACTTATTGACAATAACCTCATTCGCCACCTTTGTTCACAAGGTGATCACCACAGTTAAAGCTCAACCTGCCAAAGCTTGTGTCTTTTTGAACAGAATGCCGCTTACGCGGCATGCAATGAGGGGTGACCTACGGCCCTTTTGATGGAGAGCAGTCACTCCTCATTGCGCAAAAAACTGGTCCTCTACTACGTGCTACAGTGCGGAGAAGTTACCTCAAGGACGCACTCAACGCAGAACCTGCGAGAAAATCCTGCTGCTGTGAGAGCGGCACACGAATGCTGGGGGTCTGCGTCCGCAAGTGCTATTGCAGCGGCATAGCGCTTAGAATGCCTCGCATGGGCAACACGTCAGGTTACAAACGCGTCGAAAGACGGCGGCAACCAGCCCAAGGACGAAGCCGCTCCGCGGCATTGGCGCGGGAGGCTGGTGTTCAGCGATGATCTGACAGTGGTGCATTTGGGGATCGGCATTTCTGCCTGACGATTGAGGCCTTCTCAATCGAAAGACAGGAGGTTTCCATGACAGGGGAGAGATCGACCCCGCTTCGAGAGCGGATGATCGAGGACATGCGCATCCGAGGGATGGGCGACAAGGCGCAGAAAGCCCATATCCGGGAGATCAAGGATTTTGCCATTTTCCTTGGGCACCCGCCGGATACCGCCACACCTAAGGAACTCCGCGCCTATCAACTGCACATGACGGATACAGGGGTAACGCCGGCGGCTTTCAACGCCCGGATCGTGGCGCTCAGGTTCTTCTTCGGCATGACTTGCGGGCGCGAGGAGTTGAAGCGCTACATGCAGTTCCGCACCCAGCCCAGGAAGTTGCCTGTAGTCTTCAGCGTGGAAGAGGTATCGGACATCCTGATGGCGGCGCCGGGGCCCGGGCTCAAATACCGGGCCGCGCTCAGCATTTCCTACGGCGCGGGGCTGCGGGCCGCCGAGGTCCGCAACCTCAAGATCGGCGATATCGACAGCGACCGGATGCTGATCCATGTCGAACAGGGCAAAGGGCGGAAGGACCGGAAGGTGATGCTGTCACCCGGGATTCTGAGCTTGCTGCGCGACTACTGGCGCGAAGCGCGGCCGGAAGGCTGGCTGTTCCCGGGCAAGCCGAAGATCAACCCGATCTCGCCGCGGCAGCTGAACCGCGCCTTCACGTCAGCGAAGAACATGGCCGGCATCAAAAAGGCCGCCACGCTGCATACCCTGCGGCACAGCTTTGCGACGCATCTGCTGGAGGCCAACACCCCCTCTCGGCAGCATCCTGCGGATGCGCCTGCCGGGCAGCGGATGTCCGGTTCATTCAGGTGCTGCTCGGCCATGCCAAGCTGAGCACGACGGCCCAATACACCCATGTCGCCACCAAGACGATCCGTGACACGGTCAGCCCCTACGAGATGCTGGTGCAGTTGCAGGATCAGACAATCAAGCGAAGCCTGAAGCGACGGGGCGCCGGGGTGTCCCGCCCGGGGCTGGAGATTGCTGATATATTCCGTGTCCATGGTCCCGGGTGGCGTCGGGCCAATGCGGGGCATGTCAGCCTGACCCAGCTCAAGGTGATGTCGGCAATCGAAGCCTGCCGGACCGAAACGCTCTGCGGGCATGTGGCCGGGTGCGCCAAATGCGGCCATCGCCACATCGCCTACAATTCCTGCAAGAACCGGCACTGCCCGAAGTGCCAAGGGCCAGCGGCGCGCGACTGGATGGAAGCCCGCGCCGAGGATCTGTTACCCGTGGAGTATTTC
>NZ_LUKH01000263.1:0-3234 GCF_001593695.1 Leisingera sp. F5
GCTGAGCCTGCTGAAGGAACAAGACACCGCGGTGCTGCTGGTGACGCATGAGCCGGAAGAGGCGATGCGCATGGCGGATGAAATCGCGCTGATGCGCGGTGGCAAAATCGTCCAGCAGGGCGCGCCCTACAACGTTTATACCCACCCGGCGGACAAGGCTGCAGTTTCCTTCTTCAGTGACGTGAACGTGCTGAAGGCCGAGGTGAACGGAGCCTTGGCGCGCACCGCCTTTGGCGAGTTCCTGGCGCCGGGTGTGGCGGACGGCACCGCGGTGGAGATCGTGTTCCGCCCGCAGCATCTGCGCATCGATTTCGACCGCGGCGGCCAAGGGCCGCTGCCTACCTCCAGCGACGGCGTGCCGGCCCGCGCGGTGGTGGAGCGCGCGCGGTTCTTGGGCAGCGAAAGCCTGGTCGAGTTCCGGATGGAGTTCGACGGCTCAGTTCTGAGGGCGACGGTGCCCAATGTGTTCCTGCCGGAGCGTGGCCGTGTGATGTGGCTGACTGTGCGCCGTAACCGCTGTTTTGTCTTTCCTGACTGACGTTTAGAGACCATTCTGCACCTGATGAAACAGGAGGTGCAGATGCAAGGCAGCTATCAAATCAGACCCTTGGCCAGCGCGGAAATCCAGACCGCCGTGCACTGGGCTGCGCTAGAGGGCTGGAACCCCGGCCCTTGGGATACGGCTTGCTTTGGCGCTGTCGACCCGCAAGGCTTTTGGGGCGGGTTTCTGGACGGCCGGATGATTGCCTGCATTTCGGTGGTGAACTACAGTGATGCCTTTGCTTTCCTTGGATTCTACATCGTCGTGCCGGACTGCCGCGGACAGGGTTATGGCTATGCCCTGTGGCAAAAGGCGCTGGAGCACGCTGGGAGCCGGAGTGTCGGCCTCGATGGCGTGGTGGACCAGCAAGGAAATTACCGCCGCTCCGGATTTGAACTCGCGTACCGCAATATCCGCTTTGGCGGGGTGCCGTCTGGAGGGCCGGCAGTTTCGCAGGATTATGAAGTGGCACCGCTGACAGAAACGGGGGCAGGTTTGGAGGCGCTGGATGCCCGCGTCTTCCCAGCGCCGCGCTGGGTGTTCTGGCAGCATTGGCTGGGGGCTGAGGGGCATGTTTCCAGTGCCGCGTATCAGCATGGCGGTCTTGCAGGCTTCGGCACCCTGCGCCCCTGCGGCAGAGGCTGCAAGATCGGGCCGCTTGTTGCCACGTCACGTCCGGCGGCAGAGGCGGTTCTGGCCCGGCTGCTGCAAGAACTGCCGGAAGGGCAGGAGGTGTTTCTGGATGTGCCGGAACCCCATGCTGAAGCGGTGGATCTGGCGTGTTCTATGGGGTTGGCGCCGGTGTTTGAAACCGCCCGGATGTATCGCGGGACTGCGCCGCGCCTGGAGACGGGGTTGATTTTCGGTGTTACCAGTTTCGAACTTGGATAGGGGGGGCGCTGCCCCCGGCCCTGAGGGCCTCCCCCGGAGTATTTGCGCAAAGGTGAAATAGGGGGCTCAGGACCCGTATGGGTCGTAGTCCTGCAGGCGCTTGCCGGGTTCGTCGACGAACAGCTCGGGTAGGGCGCTGGCCTCTTCGATCAGGTCGACCCGGAACACCCTGAAAGCGTCACGGGTCTCGCACCAGGCGGTGAGGGTCCAGACCCGGCCCCAGTACTCCATGTGCAAGGGGCGGATCTTGCGGTCTGTCAGGGTGCCGTCGATGCGGCGGTAGCTGAGCTGCAGTTTCTGGCGCGCTTTGATGGCAGCCCGGAGCGCTGGCATATGGGCAAAGCCGCGCGCTGCGTCCGAAAACGGGTAGACCGCGAATTTCCAGGCGTCGGCTTCGGCGATGGTCTGTTCCGGCAGCACCGCGTCGACCTTGGCCGCCAGCGACAAAGCGGCGGATTTGAGGTCGGGGTCGGCGGCCTCGGCCACGATGGCCATGCCGAGGTTCAGCGCTTCCAGCTCCTCCGGCGTCAGGGTAAGCGGCGGTAGGCTGATCTGCTCGCGCACCATGTAGCCGACGCCGCGCTCGCCCTCGACCGGCACGCCGGAGGCTGCCAGCGTGTCCATGTCACGGTAGATGGTGCGGGTCGAGACTTCCAGCCGTTCTGCAATGTCCTGGGCGCGATGCAGCTTGCCGTCGCGCAGGATCTGGATGATTTCGAAAAGGCGGTCGGTGCGGCGCATGGGAACCACCCTTGGCGCGGAGTAGGGGCAAAGGTCAAGGGCCGCGCCCGGCGCAGGTGCCGGGCGCGGCCAGGTTCAAGTCAGTACGCCATGTCCCACAGCACCTCTTCATGGCGCATTTTTGCGCTGTCCGGCGCGATGGCCTGCATCAGATCCGTGCAGAAGTCCTGCCTGTGGAATTCGGCGGCCACCTTCTGCGCCGTTTCCATATCCTTCCAAATGACATAATCGGTCCAGTGCCCGTCTTCGCCGAGACTCAGCTGTCGGTGCAGAAAGCCGGGTTGGGACCGCACAAAAGCCTCGCTGGCCTGGCTGAGAGTGACAAATTCGGCGGGACTCACGCCCGCGGCCAGTTTGAAGGTCACGATTTCGGCCACATGTTTGCGCATCACGTTTCTCCTATGTGCTGTGATGGGCTGGATTTACCGGGCTGCAACTGACATATACCTGTCAGTTGGATGCGCAGCAGCTGCAAAAACTGCAGAATCTGCGCGTCCCGGGGTGTTTGTGCAGTGCGGGTTGCTTTCGCTCAATGCTGTCTGCGCGCTAAACCCGTAGCGAACAATTCCACCGGCGCCTGCAATCCGCGCCGGATCACGTAAGGAGACATTCTCATGCTCAACAATATCGGCCTTCCCGGCATTCTGCTTATCGCTGTTGTGGTTCTGGTCCTGTTTGGCCGCGGCAAGATTTCCTCGCTGATGGGCGAAGTTGGCAAAGGTATTACCTCGTTCAAGAAGGGCATCAACGAAGGCAGCAAGGAGCTGGAAGAAGACGCGGCGGACGTGGCCAAGGATGTCACACCCGATGCCGAATCTGCGGCCGAAAAAGACAAGGCCTAAGCGCGGATGTTCGATCTTGGGTGGACCGAACTGCTGGTCATCGGCGTGGTCGCGCTGATCGTGGTCGGCCCCAAGGACCTGCCGGTGCTGTTCCGCAATGTGGGGCGGTTTGTCGGCAAGGCCAAGGGGATGGCGCGCGAGTTCAGCCGGGCGATGCATGACGCGGCGGATGAGGCCGGGGTCAATGATATGGCCAAGGGCCTGAAGGCTGCGTCGAAC
>NZ_LUKH01000264.1:0-3232 GCF_001593695.1 Leisingera sp. F5
AGCATGGTGACCTGGTAGCCCAGGGAGTTGTGGAGATGGAAGCGCTGGTCAGTCATATTAATTGACATTGTCAACTATATTGCCGGAAAAGGCCAGCCGTATTTCTGCGCGCGTGCCTGCAGGCCTTGTGCTGCCAGGCAACTGATCCGGCCGCACCGGCTGTAAAGCTGGTTATCACGCTTTCCCGCCCGAACATTATGTGTATATATATTACCATTAAAATTTTTTAATCGAATTGGGATTCCGGATGCCAGCCCCCCGCGAGAACATGAGCTACAGGGATATCAAGCAGGTCGTTTTGGACCGGATCCAAAACAAGATCTGGGCGCCGGACAGCCTGCTGCCAAGCGAAACGGAACTGGCTGTTGAATTCTCGAGCACGCGCACCACTGTGAACCGAGCGCTGCGGGAACTGGCCGAAGAAGGCTATCTGGAACGCAAGCGGAAAGCCGGGACGCGGGTTTTGAATTCGCCGGTCCGCAAAGCCCAGTTCTCCATCCCCCTGGTG
Source organism: Leisingera sp. F5 (assembly GCF_001593695.1). Taxonomy (NCBI): domain Bacteria; kingdom Pseudomonadati; phylum Pseudomonadota; class Alphaproteobacteria; order Rhodobacterales; family Roseobacteraceae; genus Leisingera; species Leisingera sp. F5. Next base: position 509 of record NZ_LUKH01000264.1, read on the forward strand.
CGGGACGAAATCTCCGAAACCGGCGCCGCCTACCGGTATTCCCTGGTGGAACGCCGTATCATGCCCGCCCCGGCATGGCTGTCAGCCCGGCTTGACATCCCTCAAAAGCAGGAGGTTCTGCACCTTAGATGCATGCATTATGCCGGTAACGCGCCGTTCCAGTACGAAGTGCGCTGGGTGGTGACAGACAGCATCCCCGAGATTCTGGAGGCGGATTTCACCCAATCCGGTCCGAATGACTGGCTGGTGCAAAAGGTTCCCTTCACAAATCTTGAGCTGAGCTTCATGGCGACTAAGGCCGATCAGACAGTGTCCGACTTTCTGGACACTGCTTTGGGGGATCCGTTGTTCACGGCGGAAAGGATTACCTGGCTGCGCACCAAGCCCGTAACGCTGGCAAAGCTGTTTTTTGCTCCTGGATATAAAATGACAACACATCTGTGAGGTTTGCGCCTGCAACCTGCCGCTTAAGGCTGCCAGACTGCATCCTGGCCCTCACGGGTGATACTGGCGGACAGGGTCTTGAACTCGCTCTGCATAGTGCGGTCACGGAGAGCCTGCTGGGCATCCGGCCCGGGCGCATTTTTGCCGCTGCCACGGCAACCGCGCCGCTTCTGTCGAACTATGGTATCGCGAATATGGCGGTCAACCGTTTCGGATGGCCCGCCAGCACACCCCACGCGCGTATCACCAAACAGCGCACGATGGAGGTGCTGCGCAATCCGGGCACGATATCGAGGCGAAGGCCTATATGCATGCGGCCCGATCTTTGCCCCCCCTGGCATGAGCGGCGGCACCGGTTTTGAGGAGTTCCGCCTCTGGCGCGGCTTCCCATTGAGAAACCATGCCGGAGTCGGAAAAGAAGCGTACCGCAGTCCGCGATGCAATCGTCATTAAGAAGTTCGGCATCGGCACCCATGGAGTGGAAATGAATAAGCGGTGTAATTTCAACAGGGTGGCCACTGACGGCCAGATGGAGCCGGTCTTCGAACTGGACGCGGAACTGCATTGTCAGCCCACCGCCTGGCCGGATGCGCGGCTGCCGCAGGCCCGCCAAGGCCTTTCGCGGCCTGGGCCGGATGCTGTCAGGCGGCATGCAGGTGTTGCAGGTTGCGCCGCTTAAGCGCCTGGCGGGCCAGGTCGCCGTAAGCCCTGCGGACCAGCCCGCGGCCGTGTTCGCCGACCAACCCATGAACGGCAGCCAGTTCGGGGAAGAGGCCGAACAGTTCCCGCCTGTCTGCAGCGCACAACCCGCGGACTGCTTCGGGACCGGGCCAGAATGTCTCTGTTGCGATGCCTTCTGCGAAAATCACCTCATGCCGCTCAGTCATGAGATGCACATAGGTGACCGGAGCGGCTGTCCCGGTCTGTTGTGTGCAGTTTTTGTCAATTTCTGCCAGCAGTTTCGCAGACAGAAAGCTTTCGCCAAACTGCGTGCCTTGCCCAAAGGCCTTGGGGCCGGCTAACAGGCGATGCTGGGGGGACAGCAGCATTGGCCGCTCTGGAGTCAGCAAACCGCCCGGGCGGACGCAATACGGCCTCAGATGCGGGCGCTCCGCCAAGTCTGCCTGGCTCAGAGTGCGTTTGCCGACCCAGATAACTGGCTGGAACCCATTGTCGGCGGTTTGCAGCATGTCGCCCACCTGGATCCGGCCTGCGGGCACTGCGCCACGCTTGGTGGCGAGAAGAACATCCGACGTGAAACAAGGGATACCTGCAGAAATGAGCTGGGCTGTGGTTGTGATCTGCGAGGGGGCCACCCCCTCCAGAACAATCTTTTCACCTCCTGGAAACGTTAGCAGGGCATTGCCGGATCCATCGTCGGTTACGGAGACATCGCTGGTGCGAACAGCCCCGTCGGGTCCGGTGCCGCCGGTCAGATCGGAAACATCAAGCTGGTCGTTGAAAAAACCGTCGCTGTCATCATCGGCAATGCTGAAGTCGCTGACAGTGTCGATGCCGCCCGCCCCTGTCAGGATCAGCTCGTCATATCCCGCCCCGGTGGTAATAGAGTCGTTACCCGAACCAAGTGTGATCGTGTCATCGCCCGCGCCTGCGTCGATCGACACCCCGGCGCTGTCAGCCGAAGCATCCACAACATCCCCCTGATCCGTCAGCTTAAGCGCCTCGATCTCGGAAAAGGTAATCGTGTCGGAGCCGTCGGTGATCGTGCCGGCCTCATCGCCGGTGTAGGTGACCGTGACCCCGGTGGTGACCGCCGAGACATCGACCGTATCGAGGTCATTTCCCGCCTCGCCGCCGGTCAGAGTGTCATTGCCGAACCCGTCGGACATCTGGAACGTGTCAGCATCAGCCTCGCCGTGCATTTGATCGTCGCCGCTGCCGCCGACCAGCAGATCGTCATCGTTGCCGCCGTACATGGTATCGGCGCCGTCGCCTCCTTCTAGGGTGTCGTTGCCCTCGGTTGCGACGATGCTGTCGTCACCGGCGCCGCCAACCAGGCTGTCGTCACCGGCGGAGTTCCTCAGCGTGTCATTGCCCGCGCCGCCGATCAGCGTGTCATTGCCAAGACCGGTGGTCAGGCTGTCGTCGCCGTCGCCGCCTTCGATGTAGTCGTCGCCATCGCCCCCGGCGATCGTGTCGGCGCCGGTACCCCCGATCAGGGTGTCGTTGCCGAGCCCGCCATCCATCACATCGTCGCCGTCGCCGCCTTCCAGGCTGTCATGGCCTGACTCGCCGTACATCAGATCGTTGCCGCTGCCG
>NZ_LUKH01000265.1:0-3218 GCF_001593695.1 Leisingera sp. F5
ATTTTGCCCCGGTGGGCGGCGTTGCGGCGCTGGCTGGGCTTGGCTTTGTGGCGCTTATCGGCTGGCGGCTGATCCCGGCGCGGGAGAATGCAGCAGGAGCTTCCGAGGCGCAGCTGGCGCCCTATATTGCCGAGCTGACCGTGGGCGAAGACTCGGAACTGATCGGCAAACGGCTGGGCGAGCTGGATGAAGAGGCTGAGAAGGCGGATGTGGCGATCATCGGGCTGATCCGGGATGGCAAGCGCCGCTATGGCCGCTCCAGCGCTGCCATGCTGCGGGACGGGGATGCCCTGGTGATCGAGGCCGAACCGGAAGCACTGGATGAGTTCCGCAGCGCCCTGAAACTGGATTTTGCCGACGCCGCACGGCAGGAAAAAGTGACGGCTGCAGGCGACGGGCTGGAACTGGTTGAGGTTGTGGTGCCGGAATCTGCCCGTGTGCGCGGCCGCAGTGCCCAATCCATAGGCCTGGCCTGGCGGCAAAGCGCCGTGCTATTGGGGGTTTCCCGTCAGGGCAGGAGGATCACCAAACACATCCGCCAGACTGAAATTGAAGCAGGGGACATTCTGCTGCTGCTCTGCCCGCGCGGACGCAGTGCCGATGTCACCGACTGGCTGGGCTGCCTGCCGCTGGCGCAGCGCGGGCTGGCGGTAACGGCAAATGACAAGACCTGGGCCGCCATCGGTCTGTTTGCCGCCGCCGTTCTGGCGGCCTCCGTCGGGCTGATCTACCTGCCGGTGGCTCTGGGACTGGTGGCAATCGGTTATGTTCTTTTCAAGATCCTGCCGGTGGCGGAGATCTATGATCATGTGGAATGGCCGGTTGTGGTGCTGCTGGGGTCGATGATCCCGTTGGGGGCGGCACTGGACAGTTCAGGCGGCACAGCGCTGATTGCCAATGCGCTGACAGGCCTGACCGAAGGCCTGCCCGCCTGGGCAGTGTTGACGGTGCTGATGGTGGTGACCATGACGCTGTCGGACGTGCTGAACAATACCGCCACAGCCATTGTCGCGGCACCTGTGGGCATTCAGATGGCCGAGTCCCTGGGGGTATCTCCGGATCCGTTCCTGATGGCGGTGGCAGTTGCCGCCTCGGCGGCGTTCCTGACGCCGATCGGACATAAGAACAACACGCTTGTGCTGGGTCCCGGCGGATACCGCTTTGGCGATTACTGGCGGATGGGATTGCCGCTTGAGGTTCTGGTCATTGCCGTCTCTATTCCGGCAATCCTGGTGTTTTGGCCATTGTAGCGGGGACCAAAACTTTTGAGAAAAAGTTTTGCCAAAATCCTTTCACAAGGATTTTGCGGCCTGCGCGGAGACTTTTAAAGACTGTGGGTGCCGGTCCGCCCAGGCCTGCGACATCAGCACAATGGCTGTTGATCCGCCCAGGACCGCGATCAGGAACAGTTTTTTGAAATCCACTTTGCCACCCCATGAAATACTCTCTGTTTCATATGGGCCCGGCTTTAACAATTTCACGTAAACAAATGCTGGCGAAGCGGAAAACCGCCATCATCAAGGGCATCCGGTGATGTCAGAGCGGCCAGAAAAACGGAATGATCAAGGACGCAACCATGCCGACCGTCAGGTTCAGCGGGATGCCGACACGCAAAAAATCGGTGAACTTGTAACCGCCAGGACCGTAAACCAGCGTGTTGGTCTGGTAGCCGATCGGGGTGGCAAAAGAGGCCGAGGCGGCGACCATGACAGCCACCACCAAGGGGCGCGGATCCACCCCCATGGCCTGGGCCAGGCCAATGGCAATCGGGGTGACGACAACAGCCACAGCGTTGTTTGAGACCAGCTCGGTCAACACAGAGGTCAGCAAATAGACCGCCCAGACCAGCAGGAACGGCGGCAGCATCGACAGGCCGGGGGCAATGGCATTGACAATCAGGGCAACCGCCCCAGAGCTTTCCAGCGCGGCGCCGATGGCCAGCATCGAAAAAATCAACGCCAGGAGCCGCCCGTCCACAAAGGAGAACGCCTCGTCCGCGTCAATGCAGCGGGTCACGAACACCAGCGACACCATCAGCAGAGACAGCATCAGGATTGGCGCCACGCCAAAGGCGGCCAATAGAACGATCCCCAGAAGGGCAACAACAGCAATCGGCGCGTGGCTGCGGCGGTAGGCGCGCTGGGTCGGCTGCGAGACATCGGCCAGATCCATATCGGAGGCCAGACGCTGGATATCAGCCGGCGCGCCCTCCAGCAGCAGGGTGTCGCCGATCCGCACCACGAGGTCGTCCAGCTGCACACCGATGTTCTGGTTTCGCCGGTGCACCGCCAGCGTGTAGACGCCGTAGCGGCGGCGCAGGCGCATCGCGCCAAGGCTGCGGCCGACCATGCGGCAGCCCGGGGTGATCAGCACTTCGACGGTTTCGGTCTCGACGGCGGAAACCTGATCCACCCGCTTGAGCTCCTTATTGGTTTGCAGGCTCAACAGCTCGGTCATTCGGGTGCGCAGCACCACGCGGTCGCCGACCTGCAGTTCCACCCCTTTGAGGTTGCGGCGCAGCGATTCATCGCCGCGGATCACATCGATCAGCCGCACGCCAGGGCGCTTGAACAGCTGCACGCCGGTGACTTCGCGGCCGATCAGGTTGCTTTCAGGCGGGATCACTGCTTCGGTGAAGAACTTCATCTTGGATTTATCGCTGAGCAGCATCGCCATGCTGTCGCGGTCCGGCAGCAACCGCGGTGCGATGAAGCGCAGATAGACCATGCCATAGACCACCAAGATCACGCCCAGCGGGGTGACTTCGAAAATAGTGAAGGGTTTCAGGCCCTGCGCCCGCGCCACGCCATCCACCAGCAGATTGGTCGAGGTGCCGATCAGCGTCAGCGTGCCGCCCAGGATCGCGGCATAGCTGAGCGGGATCAGCATTTTGGAGGCGGAGACATTCAGGGTGCGGGAAATCTGGATGAAAACCGGGATCATCACCACAACCACCGGCGTGTTTGACACCACGGCAGAGGCCGCGACCACAAAGGCCATCAGCAGCGCAACCGCCAGTTTGGGGTTCACCTCGGCCTGTTTCTTGGCAATTTGGGTAAAGGCATCCAGCGCCCCTGTCCGCACCAGAGCGCCCATGATGATGAACATCGCCGCAATGGTCCAAGGCGCCGGGTTGGACAGCACCGGCAGCGCCTGATTGTAGGGCAGAACGCCGGTGGCCAGCATTGCCGCAACGCCGGTCAGCGCCACAACTTCGG
>NZ_LUKH01000266.1:0-3208 GCF_001593695.1 Leisingera sp. F5
AGTCTTGGTGTCGGCGATGGCCTCGTTGATCTGCTCCAAAGACCAGCGCCCCGAGATCAGCTCGTCCAGTTTCAGGCGGCCCTGCTGGTAGAGATCCACCATCCACGGGATATCGCGCTGGATCACCACGTCCCCCATTTTGGACCCGATCAGCCCCTGGCCCACAGCCGCCAGAACCACCGGTTCGTAGGCAGCCTTGGCACCGGAGTGCGGCATCCCGATCAGCACCGCCTTGCCGCCGCGCGCCAGGTAGCGGGGGGCCTGGTCATAGGCCGGTATGGCGCCAACGGTGATCAGCACCGCATCAGCGCCGCGGCCGCCAAGCGCCTTGTATGCAGACTTCCAGGGTTTTTCTTCGGTGGCGAGAACACCATGGGTGGCGCCGAATTCCTTGGCGATTTCCAGCTTCTCGGGGCTCATATCCACTGCAACGATGCGGCGGGCGCCGGCGATGCGGGCGCCCTGAATGGCATTGAGGCCGACGCCGCCCGCGCCGATCACCACCACATCCTGACCCGCGCGGAGCTGAGCAGCATTGACCACCGCACCCACGCCGGTGATTACCCCGCAGGAGACCAGCGCCGCGACATCCTTGCCCATGTCTTCCGGGATCTTCACGATCTGGCGCTGGTCCACCACGACCTTCTCGGCAAAGGCGCCGCAGGCCATGGCCTGATCCAGCGGCTTGCCGTCGGCGGTTGTCAGCGGGCCGCGCACGGTGTCATGCGGCGTTTCACAAATTACCGGCCTGCCGCTTGCGCAGGAGGGGCAGGTGCCGCAGCTGCGGATCAGGGTCACGACGACCGGGTCGCCGGTCTTGAATCCGGTGATGCCGCTGCCCAGGGCGGTGATCACACCGGCAGCCTCATGCCCGTAGACGGCAGGCAGATGCCCGCCCCAGGCGCCCTCGGCAAAGGAAATGTCGCTGTGGCAGATGGCAACCGCGTCCAGCGTGACCTCGACCTCGCCCATTCCAGGCGGCGCCAGCTGCACCTCCTCGATCACCAGCGGGGCGCCGAATTCATGGCAGACGGCGGCTTTGATGGTTTGCATGTTCTTTCTCCCCGTTTTCAGGCAGCGTGGCGCGGTGGGCGCCCCGCAAGCAAGCTGGAATGCGGCAGCGGCGCGGCAGAGCGGCGCTTTTACGCGACGGAAGTCTTGCTGCGCAGGAACACTAAGCAGCCGATCGCCATCATCAGCAGCGCCAGCAGGAACGGCGCGCCAGGCAGGTAGAGGCCGGCGCCTTCGCCGGTGAAGCGGGCAAACACCGCCGTCATCATCAGCGGTGACAGGATCATCGCCAGCGCATTGACGGCGGTCACTACGCCTTGCAGTTCACCCTGCTGGTTGTCCTCAACCGCCTGTGCCATCATTCCTTGCAGCGCGGGCTGGACAACTGCCCCCAGGGCCGAGACCGGGATCAGCAGCAATGCAAGGGTGCCGCTGGAAATAAACGCGAGAATGCCAAAGGCGATGAAGTCAAACAGCTGCCCCCAGATCACCGTCCGCCGCTCGCCGAACCAGATCACTGCATAGCGCAGCAGCCAGCCCTGCACCAAAGCCATCGAGATACCGTAGACCGCCAGCGACAGGCCGATCACCTGCGGCTGCCAGCCGAAACGTTCCAGCGTGAAATAGGCCCAGATCGCAGGGTAGACATAGATCGCAACAGAATAGAGGAAATAGACCCACAACAGCGGCTTGATGCCCGGGATGCGCCCGACTGCGCGGAAGGCGCCAAACGGGTTGGCGCGGCGCCAATCAAAGGGACGGCGGTTCTTCTCCTGCACCGTTTCGCCCATCACAAACCAGCCGAAAGCGAAATTCACCAGCACCAGAACCGCAGCGGCATAAAACGGCGCCCGCGTGCCCAACTCGCCCAGCAGCCCGCCCATCAGCGGCCCCAGCACAAATCCGGCACCAAAGGCCGCACCCAGCAGGCCGAAATTGGCGGCCTTCTTTTCCGGCGGCGAAATGTCGGCGATATAGGCGCCCGCTGTCGAATGCGTCGCGGCGGTGATCCCGCCCAGAATGCGGCCCAGAAGCAGCAGCCACATAGTGCCGGCAAGGGCCATGATCAGATAGTCCAGCGCCATCACAAACAGCGACACCAGCAGCACCGGCCTGCGCCCCACCGCGTCGGACAGGCTGCCGAGGACCGGGCTGAACAGGAACTGCATCACTGCAAAGACAGTGCTGAGCACACCGCCCCAAACTGCTGCCTGCGCCAGCGAGCCGCCCTGCACCCCGGTTATCAGGCCGGGCATTACCGGCATGATCAGCCCGATGCCCATGGCGTCGATCATCACAGTCGCCAGGACAAAGACGAGGGATAGGCGGCTATGGCGTTCAGCCCTGCCGCCCTCGTCCGTTTTTGCCGGCAGCACAGGCAATTCTGCTCTCCTTAGCGGATTCTATTCGCCGCCCAGTTCTTCTGTCTTCTTGGCAAATTGCAAGGCTTCCCACGGAGCCCGGCCCATCTGCTGCGCCGGATCAAACAGGGCTGCCGCGTCCAGATCCGGGTACGCCAGCGCCACCAGCTCCTGCAGCGGGGTTCGTGTGGACTGCGCTTCCTGGCACAGCATCTTGACCGCCGCCTGCGCATCTGGCCGCGGCATCTTTGCGGCGAGGGCAAAACTCAAAGCCTCGGCGTGGATCATGCCCAGCCCGTCCGACAACGCGGATGCCATGGCCGCCGCATTCGGTGCGAGGCCGGCGCAGAGCGCCCTTCCGGTCTTTGCCGCACTGGCTGCGCCCAGCACGATTTGGGGCAGGCACATCCATTCAGTGAACCAGGCCGCCCCGTCACGCTGATGCTGCTGGATTGAAGCGCCCTGCAGGACGGAAAGCAGACCGCTGCCCTGCCGCGCCAGCGCCGCCAGAACCGAAGGCGCCACCGGGTTCTGTTTCTGCGGCATGGTTGAGGACGCGCCGGCACCACCCAGCGAAATCTCGCCGATACCGCTTTGCGCCAGCGCGGTGCCGTCCTCTCCCAGCTTGCCGAATGCCAGCGTCACGCGCGCCAGCCAGTCCGCAATCCGCAAGACCGGTGTGCGGTCAGTATGCCAGCTGCACCCCGGATCGCCCAGCCCCAGCCCATTGGCCATGGCCGCGCGTACTTCGGCTGCTTTCGGTCCCAATGTAGATGAGGTTCCCGCAGCGCCCGACAAGGACACCAGCAGGCAGGAGCGGCGCAAGCCAGGCAGTT
>NZ_LUKH01000267.1:0-3206 GCF_001593695.1 Leisingera sp. F5
CGTTCAAATGGCTTTTCGGGGGCTCCATAGCTAAAAATATTCATTCCTCGGTGAGCAAACTCGACTTGCGTAACGCAAGGGGAATATTTGCATCGAGCCCTGTGAATTTGACCAGCGGAAATGAAGTATCTATTCCCCGGAGAGGATTCGAATGACGAAATTTTGTCAATCTCTCCAACGCGCCCAGACGGTTTTAGAATTGACCGATTGCCTTCGTATTCCACTACATACTCGCGATGATCGCCAGAGCCGGTCTCTGAGAAAGTCCCAATTTCATTTTCAAGTGTGCCAGCTAGAATGTGAGAATAAAGGTCAAATTCGTGCGTGTGCCATGTGTTCTGCGCAGCAAAGTCCGCCTCCTCAAGGTATATGTGAATTCTGCTTGTCACGCTACCACTCGACATAGTCTTATAGAAAAACCCAAGCGGATGAATTTGGAAGTTTTCCACATCGCGCATTGTAATCTTCATTTGTATCTATGATCCGTCTTTGCCATTAGTTGGAATATTTCATCTCGGTGCAGTCGAATCTTATCTCCATCGAAGCCGAAATCGAAAAGTAGATCGATTGGTATGTCTTCACTATCAATGCGGAACGACTTCCAATTTTTTGCGGCTAGGGCGGCTTCTCTTGATATTTCAATCTCGTTAAGTAGCATTGTGCGGAACATTTCGAAAAATTGACTTTTGCGTGAGAACTTTAATCCGTACAGTGATTTATCATCTTCCGTCAACATTGCACCTCCTTCGGACATGTCAATGCGGTATGCGGGGAGAAACTTTGAGAAGAATACTTGGATACGAAGATTACTGTTGTTCGCGGTATAAATCGCACAAGCTGCGCATGTCGCGACGGCATTTTTTAGAAGTTTGTCTTGGTCGCGATCCTCGCCTAGACTTGCCATCATATCTTCGTAGGCACTCGCTAGTTCTGGTATGCAGGGGTCTGGGAGTAATACACAGACTGTGACGGTCTTTCTGGTTTTTATTGAAAATTCGTTCAGTTCTCGCAGGGTTTCGGACCTAAAATACGTCGCTGATCTTCCCCACAAATAGTAGAACGCGGTATCTTTCGGAAGCTTTCGAATTTCTCCATTGATGTCGCCTGGTCTAATTGTTTCAACTTCTGGGCGTTCGAAGTCTTCTCCAATAAATAGAATATAGGCGCCGTAGACTAGAATTATAACGAGCGTAGCTGAGAATATATTTGCCGATACAGATTTAATGAATGTTGAAATGCTGTCGTTTAGTGAAAGGTATTCTGGGGAAAAATGAGCTGCTGCGCTTGCACCGGAGAGCAGCAAGAAAAAGGTAAAGAACCTCCTGCGGGCGTAGGGCGAATTTAAGTCATTGAGGACTTCCAAATTTATGTACTTCGATGCGCGTTGTCCCTTACTCATACACATGATCCTTTTGCAAGTCTCTGACTATCTCTTTCCAAATCCGATAGCTTTTCAGTCTTCTTTACCTCTGTTTGTGCACCTGGTGCAACTTTAGAGTGTGCTCGACAGCCCGGCATGCGAAGATACCCTATGACTGATTATTGAGTGGCAGCAGTCTTTTGAAGAACTCAAGCAGGTGTCGGATATGGGGCAAAACTTGGAGGCAGCAGTCTCGCCGGCAAAGGTTTATCTCACTGTTCAACCCCTCCTTGCGCCTCCCCCCTCTTCTAACCTACTAAGACCCTGACACATCAGGAGGAGGCTCCATGCGCCGCGTCGTCGTCACCGGGCTCGGGATCGTCTCGAGCATTGGCAATAACGCCCAGGAGGTCCTGGCCTCGCTCAAGGCGGGCCGCTCGGGGATCACTGCCAACGAGCAGATGAAGGAACACGGGTTCCGCAGCCAGATCGCCGGGGCCATCGACCTGGACCCGGCTGCGCATATCGACAAGCGGACCCTGCGCTTTATGGGGCCGGGCGCCGCCTATGCCTATATCGCGATGGGGCAGGCGATCGCGGATGCGGGGCTTGAGGAAAGCGATGTGGTGAACCCGCGCACCGGCCTTGTGGCGGGCAGCGGCGGGCCGTCGACCAGCGCGATGCTGACGGCGCATGAGACGGTGCTGAAAACCGGCGCGACCAAGCGGGTCGGGCCTTTTGCGGTGCCGAAATGCATGTGCTCGACGGTGAGCGCGAACCTCTCGACCGCCTACAAGATCAAGGGGATCAACTATTCGATCACCTCGGCCTGTTCGACCTCGCTGCATTGCATCGGCAACGCTGCGGAACAGATCATGATGGGCAAACAGGACGTGATGTTTGCCGGCGGCGGCGAGGAGCTGGACTGGACCCTTAGCTGCTTGTTCGACGCTATGGGCGCGATGTCTTCGAAGAAGAATGATGACCCCACCGCAGCCAGCCGGGCCTTTGACCAGGACCGCGACGGGTTCGTGATCTCCGGCGGCGGCGGCATTGTGGTGCTGGAAGACCTCGACCACGCGCTGGCCCGCGGTGCCAAAATTTACGCCGAAGTGACCGGCTTTGCCGCCACCTCAGACGGCCACGACATGGTGGCGCCCTCTGGTGAAGGCGGCGAGCGGGCAATGCGGCTGGCGCTGTCGACCCTGCCTGAAGGCCGCAAGGTGGACTATATAAACGCACATGGCACCTCGACCCCGGTCGGCGACGTCGGCGAAGTCGAGGCCGCGCGCCGTGTATTCGGCGAAGGCGAAGTACCGCCGATTTCCTCGACCAAGTCGATGACCGGCCACGCCCAGGGCGCTGCCGGCGCGCTAGAGGCGATCTTCTGCCTGCTGATGCTGGACAATGATTTCATCACGCCGTCGATCAATGTTGATACCCTCGCCGAAGGCATTCAGCCGGGCGAGATTGCCACCGCACTGGTGGAAAACGCCGGCCTCGATTCGGTGATGACCAACAGCTTCGGCTTTGGCGGCACCAATGGCTCGATGGTTCTGAGCAAATACAAGGGATAAGTGACGATGGCGGGACTGCTGACCGGCAAACGCGGCCTGATTATGGGCGTTGCCAATGACCGCTCCATCGCCTGGGGCATTGCCAAGGCCATGGCCGAAGCCGGTGCCGAGCTGGCCTTTACCTATCAGGGCGAAGCCTTTGGCAAGCGGCTGGAGCCGCTGGCACAGAGCGTCGGCTCGGACTTTATGGTCGACGTGGATGTGACCGACGACGCCTCGCTTGATACGGCGTTCGAACAGCTTGGCAGCCGCTGGCCGTCGATCGATTT
>NZ_LUKH01000268.1:0-3179 GCF_001593695.1 Leisingera sp. F5
CGGTAATCCCATCGGCGCCTGCTTCCTCGGCCAGCTTTGCGGCGCGGACCGGGTCCGGATAGGCACCGCCGCGGGCGTTGCGCACGGTGGCAACATGGTCGATGTTCACGCCCAGGCGCAATTTGTTCTGTGTCATGAGATCTGTCTCATCCGTCTGAAGTCAATGCTTTAACCAAAGACTAGACACCAGCCTGGCAAGAGCAACCCTGCAGGTGATAATGGTACAATCCGGCAGCATAGTTCAGGGGTCGATCCCGACTTCTGCCCGCTGTTTGATTGCTTCGAACTTGGCTTTGATCTTGGCCCGGCGGCGCTGCTGGTAGACCCGGATCACCGGCAAGCTCAATATATAGCAGACCGTGGCCGTAACGAGGCCCGGAATAATGCCGCCGATCATATAGGGATAGAACACCTCGTTATAGAACAGGTGCAGGCCCTGCCAATCGGCAGGCTGATCCTTGAACAACGCAAACAGGTTGTCTTTCAGGTCGCCGCCGGCTGCCATGAATTTGCCAACCAGGGACTTATCGACTTCCTCGTCGAACTCGGTGCCCAGGATCCAATGCCCGGTCTGCAACGAGGCCACTCCGATCGGCACATAGGTCAGCGGGTTGCCAAAGAAGGTAGCGCTGAGCGAGGCTAGGATGTTGCCGTTCATCAGCCGGGAAATGACCGCCGCCACAAGGAAATGCAGCCCGTAAAAGGGGGTGAAGGTGGTGAACACACCGGCCCAGATGCCGCGGGCAATGCGTTCGGGCGAATCAGGCAGGCGCCGCACCCGGTGCTTCACATACAGGAACGCCCTTCCCCAGCCGCCGCGCGGCCAGAGAAAATCCGCCAGCGCCCGGAGGGGCGGACGTCTGTCCCGGCGCCTGAATACCAAAGCTGTGCGTCCTTCCCAGTTCCCGGCTCAAAATTTCAGCGGCTTATCCCGGAAAATGGCGCTCTTCCGGCTTGTTCCGGAACCGCGCCACCGCGGCAACATCGCTTTCTGCTTCAAGCGTCAGCATCAGCGAGTGCAGCTGCTCCACATCCCGCAGCTCCACATTGATCATAAGCCGGTAAAAGTCTGGTTTCCTGTCGACAAATTCAAGGTCCGAGATATTGGCCTTTTTCTCGCCGATCAATGTGCAAATGCGTCCCAGCACGCCGGCGTCGTTGCCGATGGTCAATTCAAGCGTCGTTCCATAAGCCGCCGGGTGGGTGCCGCTGTGCCACTGCACATCCATCCAACGTTCCGGCTGGTCCTCAAACTCGCCCAGCTTGTCGCAATCCGCGGAATGCACCACCACGCCGCGGCCGCGGTAGGTGATGCCGATGATGCGCTCGCCCGGCAGCGGCTGGCAGCAGGGCGCGCGTTCAAAGCTTTGCCCCGGCTCCAGGCCAACCACGGCCCGGCGCGGAGAGATTTCATCGCCATCGCCGGTCGTGGTCAGTTCCGGATAAACCGATTGCACCACGTCATGCGCGGTGATCTCCGCTGCGCCCAGCCGCGCCAGCAGCTCATTAACCCCGCCCGCACGCAAGGCACGCGCCGCGGTTTCCAGAGCTTTGTCGGTGGCTTTCTTACCCACATGCTCAAATGCCGAGCGCGCCAGTTCATGACCCAGTTTCACAAACCGCGCCCGGTCTGCCTCACGCAAGGCGCGGCGGATCGCGGTACGGGCCTTGCCGGTGGTGGCGATCTCCAGCCAGCTTACTTGCGGTGTCTGGCCTTCGGCGGTGATTACATCCACTGACTGACCGTTGCGCAGACGGGTCCACAGCGGCACCCGGATGCCGTCCACCTTGGCGCCGACGCAGGCGTGGCCGATCCGGGTATGGATGGCATAGGCAAAGTCGATCGGTGTCGCGCCCTTGGGCAGTTTGATCACGTCGCCCTTGGGGGTGAAGCAGAACACCTGGTCCGAATACATCTCAAGCTTCACCGCTTCGAGGAATTCGTCGTGATCATCCTCGGCGTCGAACTGCTCGGTCAACGATGCGATCCACTTGGCCGGATCCACCGCAAAGGGGTTCTCCGTCCGAACACCGTCGCGGTAGGACCAATGCGCCGCAACCCCGGTTTCGGCCACGTCATGCATCTGGCGGGTGCGGATCTGCACCTCCACCCGCTTACCGTCCCGGCCCGACACCGTGGTGTGGATTGAGCGGTAGCCATTGGATTTCGGCTGACTGATGTAATCCTTGAACCGGCCCGGCACCGCCCGCCAGCGCTGATGTATGGCGCCCAGCGCCCGGTAGGCATCTTCTTCGGACATGGTGATCACCCGGAATCCGTAGATATCCGACAGCCGGGAAAACCCCTGGTCCTTGGCCTGCATCTTACGCCAGATCGAATAGGGTTTCTTGGCGCGGCCAAAGACTTCGGCCTCGATCCCGGTTTTTTCAAGCTCCAGCCGCATGTCGCCCGTGATCCGGTGGATCACATCACCGGTTTCTCGCTGCAGGGTCACAAAACGGCGGATGATCGACTGGCGGCCTTCAGCGTTCAGCACGCGGAACGCCAGATCCTCCAGTTCCTCGCGCATCCACTGCATCCCCATGCGGCCCGCAAGCGGCGCATAGATATCCATCGTCTCGCGCGCTTTCTGGGCCTGCTTTTCCGGGCGCATCGCCTTGATTGTGCGCATGTTGTGCAGCCGGTCGGCAAGCTTGACCAGGATCACTCGCAGATCCTTGGACATCGCCATGAACAGCTTGCGGAAGTTTTCCGCCTGCTTGGTCTCCCGGCTGCTGAGTTGCAGGTTGGTCAGCTTAGTGACGCCATCGACCAGCATCGCCACCTCATCTCCGAATCGGCGGGTGACTTCCTCATAGGAGGCCTTAGTGTCTTCGATGGTGTCATGCAGCAGCGCAGTGATGATCGTCGCATCATCCAGGCGCTGTTCGGTCAGAATGGCTGCGACGGCAACCGGATGCGTGAAATAGGGCTCGCCCGAGTGGCGGTATTGCCCTTCATGCATCTGCTCGCCGAATGCATAAGCCTCAGCGATCCTGTCCGCATTTGTCTTCGGGTTGTAGTTGCGGACCAGAGCAAGCAGATCTCCAGCGGAAATATCGGGGGAGTTCATGTCCGGTCCGCAGCCTCAAATTCGTCAGCGCATGCCTTAGCCCTGGCCCTGGGCCTCCATCAGCGCGCGCAGCAGTTTCTCTTCAGACATGTCGTCATCGGCGGG
>NZ_LUKH01000269.1:0-3176 GCF_001593695.1 Leisingera sp. F5
AATAAGAAAAGGAGTGCCCAGATGGCGGACCGCCGCGGCCTTTTGATCATCCTCTCATCGCCTTCGGGTGCCGGTAAATCCACTTTGGCCCGCCGCCTGATGGCTTGGGACCCGGGCCTCAAATTCTCGGTCTCCGCCACCACCCGCGCCCCGCGTCCGGGTGAGGAGCACGGCCGCGAATATTATTTCACTTCCGAAGACGACTTCCGGCAGAAGGTGGCCGAAGGCGGCATGCTGGAACACGCCCATGTGTTCGGTAACTTCTACGGCTCCCCCGCAGGCCCGGTGAAAGACACCATAGAATCCGGTCAGGACGTGCTGTTCGACGTCGATTGGCAGGGTGAAATCCAGATCCGCAATTCAGACCTGGGCAAACACGCGCTGTCGATCTTTATCCTGCCGCCCTCGATCACCGAGCTGCGCCGCCGTCTGGAAACCCGTGCTCAGGACAGCGAGGATGTGATTTCCAAGCGAATGCTGAAAAGCTGGGATGAGATCAGCCACTGGGGCTATTATGATTACGTGCTGGTTAACGATGATCTGGACGAGACCGAGGCCCGGCTGAAAACCATTGTCGAGGCCGAGCGGATGCGCCGCATTCAGCAGCCCAGGTTGCAGGATCATGTCCGCACCCTGCAAACCCAGTTCGAGGAACAGTCATGACCTTGTATGCACTCGGGGATTACCAGCCGCAGCTTCACGAAGACACCTGGGTCGCCCCGGATGCCAACCTGATCGGCAAGGTGGTGATGGAGGCGGGCGCTTCGGTCTGGTTCGGTGTCACCATTCGCGCCGACCACGAGGAAATCCGCATCTGCGAAGGCACCAACGTGCAGGAAAACGTGGTGAGGAAATCCGCCCGGCTTCAGCCGCCGAGGTTCTCACGTTCAAGGGGGTGCTGGAACAGTCCGCGGGGGACGATGATCCGGCACCGCTGGTCAAGGCACTCAGCAAGGAATTGGAAACCCTTGTGGCGGAATTCGTGCAAATGCGCGAAGCCGAGGGCGCCGCACTTGCCCAAATCCTTAACAGTCAGCTGGAGCAGGTCGCCGCGCTGACGGCCCGGGCCGGGGAGCGTGCCGAAGAGCGTAAGTTGAAAATGGCGGAGACGCTTAAGACCAACCTGGCGCGCGTCATGGACAATGCCGATGGCGCTGATCCGGACCGCGTGGCCCAGGAGCTGGCCCTGATCGCGGTCAAGGCGGATGTGACAGAAGAGCTCGACCGTCTTGGCGCCCATGTGACTGCTGCCCGCGATCTTCTGGCCAAGGGCGGCGCGGTGGGCCGTAAATTCGACTTCCTGATGCAGGAGTTCAACCGCGAGGCCAACACGCTGTGTTCAAAAGCGCAGCACAGCGCCTTGACGGCGGTCGGGCTTGAGCTGAAAACCGTGATCGACCAGATGCGCGAGCAGGTGCAGAACATAGAATAAGAAAAGGAGTGCCCAGATGGCGGACCGCCGCGGCCTTTTGATCATCCTCTCATCGCCTTCGGGCGCCGGCAAATCCACCCTGGCGCGCCGCCTGATGGCCTGGGATCCGGGGCTCAAGTTCTCGGTCTCCGCCACCACCCGCGCCCCGCGTCCGGGCGAGGAGCACGGCCGCGAGTATTACTTTATGTCCGAGGACGAGTTCCGCCAGAAAGTGGCCGAGGGCGGAATGCTGGAGCACGCCCACGTCTTCGGCAATTTCTACGGCTCGCCCGCAGGCCCGGTAAAGGACACCATTGAGGCCGGTCAGGACGTTCTGTTCGATGTCGACTGGCAGGGCGAAATCCAGATCCGCAATTCCGATCTGGGCAAGCACGCGCTGTCGATCTTCATCCTTCCGCCCTCAATCCCGGAACTGCGCCGCCGCTTGGAAACCCGAGCGCAGGACAGCGACGAGGTGATCGCCAAGCGGATGCAGAAAAGCTGGGACGAGATCAGCCACTGGGGCTACTATGATTACGTGCTGGTCAACGACGACCTGGACGAGACAGAGGCGCGGCTGAAAACCATCGTCGAGGCCGAGCGGATGCGCCGTATCCAGCAGCCCCGGCTGCAGGACCACGTCCGCAATCTGCAAACTCAATTTGAGGAACAGTCATGACGTTGTTTGCACTCGGAGATCACCAGCCCCGGATCCACGAAGACACCTGGGTTGCCCCTGATGCCAACCTGATCGGCAAGGTGGTGATGGAGGCAGGCGCCTCGGTCTGGTTCGGCGTCACCATCCGCGCTGACCACGAGGAAATCCGTATTGGTGAAGGCACCAATGTTCAGGAAAACGTGGTGATGCATATTGATGCGGGCTATCCGCTGACCATCGGCAATAACTGCACTATCGGCCACAAGGCGATGCTGCATGGCTGCACCATTGGCGAAAACACTCTGGTTGGCATGGGCGCCACCATCCTGAATGGCGCGAAGATCGGCAAGAACTGTCTGATCGGCGCCGGCGCGCTGATCACCGAGAACAAGGAAATCCCCGACAACTCGCTGGTGATGGGCAGTCCCGGCAAGGTGGTGCGCGAGGTGGACGCCGCGCTTGCCGAAAAGCTCACCCAAAGTGCGCAGCTCTATCAGGACAACATGCGCCGCTTCCGGGCAGAGCTGAAACCGCTGTAATCGGGCCGGCTGCCACATCAACTTTACACAGCGGCGCTAGACAGGCTGGGAATGTAACCGCGGGGTACAGATGACGACCGATCAGATTGACGGGTTTCTGGCGGCGATCCCGCTGCCTGCCGTGATGGTGGACCAGACCGAACGTTTCATCGCTGTGAACAGCGGCGCCGAGGCGCTGCTGGGGCAGGGGATCAGGGGCCGCCACTTCGCCACCATCCTGCGCCAGCCCAGCGTTGCCACAGCCATCGAGGCCTGCCTGAACGACAAGGAATCGCGAACCGCGCGGCACCTGTCCAACGACGGCGCCCAAGACACTGCTTACACGGTCACCCTGCGATATGTCCCTGGCATTGGCGCTGTTGGCGGCGGCGCGGCCCTGGTTTGTTTTGATGACATTACCGAACGTGAGCAAGCCAGCCAGATGCGCCGCGATTTTGTGGCCAATGTCAGCCATGAGCTGCGCACGCCGCTGACGGCTTTGATCGGCTTTATCGAAACCCTGCGCGGCCCGGCCAAAGATGATGCCGCTGCCCGGGACCGTTTCCTGACGATTATGGAGGGTGAGGCC
>NZ_LUKH01000270.1:0-3167 GCF_001593695.1 Leisingera sp. F5
GCCGTTTTCTCCCGCCTGTCCGAAGCGCTGGACGGCCAGCGGTATCTTCTCGGCGAGGACTATTCGGCGGTCGACCTGCTGCTGTCGAGCCCGTTCCATTGGCTTCCGGACGCCGTGCCGGAACAGCCCTCCGTCCAAGCCTGGATAAGGCGCTGCGCCGATCGTCCGGCGTTGAAGGCCGTCATGGAGCGGGAGAGATCAGGACTGCGGACATAGGTCGAGGTCGCGAACCCAGGCCTTTCGTTCAGGCAGATGATTTCCGGGCGGATAACCACGGTGTCCGTCGCAGAGTCTTGCTGTGGCTGTTCCACCTCAAGCATCGCGCGGATCTTTGTAATGCTTGCCATTCGGGCCGCGCTGGCCAGCAGACCGTAGTGCCGGACTGTCCGGCAAGACGTGGTTCAGGAATCGGCGGATGAACTCGCCGGTGGCCAACCTCATGACCTTTTGCCGATCACCGCGTTTGATACGATAGTCTTTCCAGCGGAACGTGACGGTGCCATCACCTGCGCTGACGAGGCGATTGTTCGAGATTGCCACCCGATGGATGTAACGGCTCAGATAGGCCAGCACCGCCTCCGGCCCGCCAAGGGGCGGTTTGGCGTAGACCACCCAATCGGTTTTGCGGAGCGGGGCGAGCCAGGCAGCGAACGCTTTGGCGTCGATCAGTCCGCTCAGATCGCCATAGAAAGCAAGATTCCCGGAACCATGCAGCGCGATCAGCCCTTCGATGAGCAGGCGCCGGAACAGCCTCGACAGCACCCGGACATGCAGGAAGAAGCCCAGCTTGCAGTTGACCCATCGGGCGCCCTCCGGCGACAGCCCGCCGCCTGGAACGATCATGTGGACATGGGGGTGGCAGGTCAGTGCCGATCCCCAGATGTGCAGGACACTGGTCATGCCGACTCTCGCGCCCAAGCGCTTGGGATCGGCCGCGATGGTCATGACCGTTTCGGCAGAGGTGCGGAACAAGAGGCCATAGACCGCCTTCTTGTTCCAGTATGCAATGCGGGCGATCTCGGCTGACAGGGTGAAGACGGTGTGGAAATACTCCACCGGCAAAAGATCTTCGGCGCGCGCCGCCATCCAGTCGCACGCCGCCGGACCCTGGTTTTTGGAGCAGTGACGGTTCTTGCAACTGTTGTACGCAATGTGCTGGTGGCCGCACGTGACGCAAGCCGCTACATGCCCGCTGAGCGCCTCAGTCCGGCAGATCTTGCTCTGCCCCCTGAAAACTGGATCGTTCAGAGCTGGAGTTTTCCGCTGAATTTCCCTGGCTGGGAGAGGAGCGGAACCGCATGAAAGCATCGAAGTTCACGGAGGCGCAGAAGGCCTTCATCCTTAAGCAGAGCGCCCAAGGCACACCGGTCGCGGAGATCTGCCGCAAGGCCGGGATCAGCCAGGCGGCATACTTCAACTGGAAGAAAAAATACGGGGGCCTTCTGCCGGACGAGATGCGCCGGCTGAAAGCGCTGGAGGACGAGAACACCCGGCTGAAGAGCTGGAGGGAAACGCAAACAGTCTGGGGGACTGTTTGCCCCGAACAACCGTGGCGGATCTGACGCTGGACCGGGAGATGCTTCAGGAGGTCATTCGGCGAAAGCTCTGAAGCCTGGCCGTTTGCGCGAGATTGCCACCGGGATGTGCGTCGATTGGGGAGGGCCGGGTGATCAACATGAAGAAAACCCTCATGATTTACAATGAGTTGGGCCTGCAGCTCAGGAACAAGCACCCCAAGCGCCGGGTGAAGGCCAAGCTGCGGGAAGACCACCAGGAAGCCGTCAGGAAGCCGTCAGGCCGAACGATGTCTGGGCGATGCCTTGCCCGAAAGGCGATTGCGCAAGCGCAATCTGCCGGAAGGGACTTCGTTCACGACCAGCTCGCCCTGGGCAGGAGGTTGCGTATCCTGACCGTTGCCGACACGCATTCCCGGCTCAGCCCTGCGGCCGGTCCGCGCTTCACCTATCGGGGCGAAGATGTTGTGCAGACGCTCGAACGGCTCTGCGGGCAGATCGGCTGCCCCAAGACGATCAGAGACGATAGCGGCAGCGGGTTCATCTCGCGGGGCCTCGATCTCCGGGCCTGCGCCAACGGCGTTACCCTCGGCTTCTCACCGCCTGGAAAGCCCGCGGGCAATGGCTTCATTGAGGCGTTTAACAGCAAGCTCCGGGCGGAATGCCTGAACGCGCACTGGTTCATGAGCCTTGCAGATGCCCGCAAAAAGCTGGAGGATTGGCGGCGGCACTACAATGACGACAGACCCCACAGCGCAATCGGATACAACGTCCCGATTGCCATGCATTATCCCGATGGCGTCACCAGCCCGTCATCGTGACAGAGCCGGAGAAATCCAGATTCTGGCGGTCCAAGGTTGGGGCTCAGAGCAATCAGACCTAAGGACTCTCCCCGAGGTGGAGTAAACTTGGGGCTCAGGTCAATGAGTATGAGGGGAAAACGTCCGCTCTGTGTTGAAACCTGCCCCTGCCCCAACCGAAAAGCCCCGCAGAAACCTGCGGGGCTTTCCAAGTCTTAGCCGTGAGGCCGGGGAGCTTACTCGTCGCCCGACTTCAGTGCGGCGCCCAGGATGTCGCCCAGCGATGCGCCGGAGTCCGAGGAGCCATACTGTTCCACTGCTTCTTTCTCTTCCGCAATCTCGCGTGCCTTGATCGACAGGCCCAGGCGGCGGGTCTTGGAGTCGACGTTGGTGACGCGAACGTCGACCTTGTCGCCAACCGAGAAACGCTCGGGGCGCTGGTCGGCACGGTCGCGGGACAGATCGGAGCGGCGGATGAAGGACTTCATGCCTTCATATTCCACTTCGATGCCGCCGTCCTCGATGGCAGTCACGTTCACGGTCACGATCGAGCCGCGCTTCACGCCGCCAACCGCTTCTGCGAACTTGTCGCCGCCCAGAGCTTTGATCGACAGAGAGATACGCTCTTTGTCGACGTCCACTTCGGAAACCACGGCCGAAACCATGTCGCCTTTGCGGTAGTTCTGGATCGCATCTTCACCGCGCTCGTCCCAGGACAGGTCGGACAGGTGAACCATGCCGTCGATGTCGCCGTCGAGGCCAATGAACAGACCGAATTCGGTGATGTTCTTGACTTCGCCTTCGACCTCGGTGCCTTCCGGGTTGGCTTCGGAGAAGACTTCCCACGGGTTGC
>NZ_LUKH01000271.1:0-3164 GCF_001593695.1 Leisingera sp. F5
TTGCTCATCTGCCCCGTCTAACCGCATGGATTCGTGATGTGAATCCTTAGCACTCAGAGTTCTGCAACAACGCCGAGCAAATGGCTTTTGCTATGGAAGTATTTGGACTCTCTCATGAATACTCGCATCATGTTTTGAACCATGGTCGAAATGTCGAAGAGATTGATGGAGCAAAAATGGAGGAATTCCAAGCCGATGCATATGCAATGAGGCTATGCGAATCTGTGGAAGAGGATCAAAGGTGGAAATGGATCAAAGGTGTTGAGGTGCCCAATCCTTATTTGTCTGCTGGCGCAGGCGGGATCCTACTGCTCGGATCATTGGACATCTATCGCAAAGTAAAGAATAAGATGTTCAATAATCGGGCTTATGATACCCATCCAGAATTCACTGATCGAAGTCAGAGGATTAGAAATCGGCATGTCATGCAACCCAATCGCTTCCAATCAAGTTTGGATTTTTGTGCATCAGTCGAAAATGTCTTGATATGTGTCATGGGCGAATTGGAGCCAATCATGAAAACCTATCCTTACGCCGCTTTAGTGAACTCCTCGTCAGGTGACTGGGAAGTGATGTCATTTGAGTGAACCCCTGATACGCTTGCGAACCTTGGCTGGCGCGCAAGCGGACAGAAAACACTGATTAGGATGTCACAGCCGACCACCATTTCCAGCCTTCATATTTATCACCACGCTGCTTTATCTGCGTGTAGCGCTTCAGACACTGCCAGGATTGATGACCTGAGATTTGCGCTACCTGTGGGATGGTCAACCCCATCTCGAACAGGCGGGAAATTCCCTCATGGCGTAGATCGTGGAAATGCAGGTCTTCGATTCCGAGCAGTTTGCAGGCATCGGTGAACCGGCGGCTGACAACATCACTGTTGTAGGGGAAGATCCTGTCGTCAGTGCGAGGCATGGACTCGATGATTGCCCGGGCTTCCTCCTGAATGGAGAGCGTCATGTCGTTGCCCTTGGTCGGCTTCGGGTGTTTCATGTTGCGGATAGTGATTTCTTCATTCTCCAGGTCATAATCAGTCCAAGTTTGCAGTAGAAGGGCTCCTTGGCGGTGGGTTTCGAAGATCGCTGCAGCCACGATTTTGTGCATGGGTACCAAGCGAGGGTTTGCCCTGTAGCCGTTAATAAAATGAGTCATTAGCAAGTCGAGCTCGTTGAGAGTTGGCCGGCGGGTTCGCTGCGCTGATTTTGTCACGATTTTCTGATGTTGAAGGGTGCGCATCGCCTCCTCGAACTCTGCGCGCGGCATGGTGACGCCACAGATTGGTCCACCAAAGCGGATGAGCGTGCCCAGCGTCACCATGTAGCCGTTGACCGTTTGAGGTTTGCGGGGTTTGAGGGCGTAGTGTGCTGGCGCATCTTTTTTTGGGTCAGAAGGGCGAGCTTGAAGTCCTGACAGAAGCTCCATGGCGAGCTTCACAAAATCCCGTGCCGTAAGATCCTCTATGGCGGACGCGCCGAAATCCAGTCGTTGGAAATAGCTCAGCATTTGAGATTTGGATTTCCCAAAACCTTCAGGGGAAGCATCGGCGTAATCGCTTATGCAATCGGCAACGCTTTTGCGTGCCTTCGCGTTCACGGCGCGTGACAATCCCCCTGGCTTTTTCAATGCGCCTTCACGACGTTTTAGCCAGCTTTTAGCTGCCTGTTCAGAGGCGAATGTCTCGACCAAATTGAGGATGACTTTGCCTTTTTTCTTCTTGCGGATCTGAGCGGTGAAGCTCGACTTGCCATTGGTCTTGAGGCGTTCTGTGATAGTTCCCATGGGAGTTCCTTTCAGTCACGGGTTTTCCATGGCCGGGACATCTGATCGTTCGGTTTTTTCGGAAGCGGGTTTGATTGGGTTTGAATCCCAAACTGGGGGCGATCGGGCTGAATGGGGGAAAACCGATGGGATAGGGTGGCTGCCCGGCAGCGCATGATTTGGAGTGCTGGAACTCAGGCGGAAAAAAGTGCTACACGGCGCCGTCGGTGCTACATTCTGTAGCACTGCACTCAAAAACGGGGCTAAATCGGGCCAAAATGGGGAAAACGCGCAAAATGGCGAATCCAAAAAAACAAGAAAAATCAGGGTTTTCCGACGTTCGACGGGCTGCGCGCCTATCCATTGCACCCATGATGGATTGGACGACGTCCGATTGCCGGTATCTGCACCGGCTCTTGAGCCGGGAGACGCTGCTGTACACCGAAATGGTGACCGCGCCTGCGCTGGTGCGGGGCGGAGCGTTGCACTTGCTCGACTTTCATAACGACGAACATCCGGTGGCCTTGCAACTGGGCGGCTCTGACCCGGTTGAGCTGGCAGAGGCTGCAAAGCTGGGATCTGATGCAGGCTATGACGAGATCAACCTCAACTGCGGCTGCCCCAGTGACCGCGTGCAATCCGGCGCCTTTGGCGCGGTTCTGATGCAGACGCCGGAGCTGGTGGCGGACTGCGTTGCAGCCATGCGTGAGGCCGTGAAGGCCGAGGTCACGGTCAAATGCCGTATCGGCGTTGATGAGCAGGAACCGCAAGAGGTGCTGCCGGACTTTCTGGACAAGATCCGCGCGGCGGGCTGCCGGCGGGTGACGATCCATGCCCGCAAGGCCTGGCTGCAGGGGCTGAGTCCGAAAGAAAACCGGGACATTCCTCCGCTCGATTACGAGTTAGTGCACCAGATGAAGGCTGCCTTTCCGGATCTGCATATCTCGATCAACGGCGGCATCGCCACGCTGACCGAAGCCAAGCTGCATCTGGACCGCGGTCTGGACGGGGTGATGGTGGGGCGTGCAGCCTATCACCAGCCGGCCGAGGTTCTCTGCGGTGCTGATCCGGAGATCTACGGGACGGGTTCTGTGAGCGATCCTGCTGAGGCGGTGCGGCAGATGCTGCCCTACATCGAGGCTCGGCTTTCCGATGGTGCCAAGTTGAACCAGATCACCCGGCATATGCTGGGTCTGTTTGCCGGCCGCCCCGGCGCGCGGCAATGGCGGCGGATGCTGTCCGAGGGGGCCTGCCGCGCCGGGGCCGGGCCGGAACTGGTGGAGCAGGCGCTGGCGCAGATGGCGGACCGCGCGGCTGCGTGACGCGGCGGCGCGCGGGCTATTGCCTTGTGCAAGCGGATTGCGGCGGCTAACCCTTTGCCGGTGAAGCCCAGCCTGAGGTGC
>NZ_LUKH01000272.1:0-3164 GCF_001593695.1 Leisingera sp. F5
CGATACCAGCGGTCCCAACCCGATGGCAATGTTCAAGCCTGCGGATCAGGCAACCGGCGTTGCCCTGCATCTGTATCCCGGAAAGCCGGCAGGCGACGGACGCGGACCGACATTGCATCTGACCGCTGAGGGCGAGTTGGAAGATGTCATGGAGAGGGTCACGGATGCCGGCGGCAAAGTGGTCTCCCCCACTATCGAGATCCCGCCCGGGCGGTTCTTCTATGCCACCGACCCGGATGGGAACTCGGTGGGTTTCTTCAAATACAATGACTGACACGCAAAGAAGGCCCCGGGAAAGCTCCGGGGTCTTTTGTTTGTCCCGGACGCACCCTAGCGCGCTTCGGCCTGCAGCCCGCGGAAAATTGCCCAGCACATCGTCAACACCACCGCAGTAAAGGGCAGACCGGTGGATATCACCATGGCCTGCAACGCCTCCAGACCGCCGCCCAGCAGCAGCACGATAGCCATAGCGCCCTCGAAGATGCACCAGAACACCCGCTGCGGCACTGGTGCATCCACTTTGCCGCCTGCGGTGATAGTATCAATCACCAGCGAACCGGAATCCGACGAGGTGACAACGAACACTACCACCAGAACAATCCCGACAAAGGAGGTGATGCCTGCCAATGGCAGCTCTCCCAGCATCTTGAACAGTTTCAGCTCCAGTGCTGAGTCCTGCGCGCCGGTGAAACCCTCTGTAACCACCTGATGGATTGCGGTGCCGCCAAAAACGCTCATCCTTAGCACGCAGACCATGCTTGGGATCAGCAACACGCAGATGATGAACTCGCGCGCACTGCGGCCGCGGCTGACCTGGGCAATGAACATGCCGACAAAAGGCGACCAACTGATCCACCAAGCCCAGTAAAAGGCGGTCCAGCCCTGGCTGTAGTTCACATCTTCGCGCCCGAAAGGATTGGACAGCGCAGGCAGGTATTCCACATAGGCCGCGAGGCTGAAGTGGAAGCCTGTCAGGATAGCTACCGTCGGGCCGAGCAGCAGTACAAAGATAAGCAGCACAAAGGCCAGTCCCATGTTTATCTCTGACAACACCTTGACGCCGCCATCCAGGCCGCGCAGCACCGGGATCAGCGCCACTGCGGTAGTTGCGGAAATCAGGATCACCTCGGTTGCGGCACCAACCGGTACGCCAAACAGCTCGTTCAGGCCGACGTTGGCCTGGGTTGCGCCGAACCCCAGCGAAGTGGCAAGGCCGAACAGGGTTGCAAAAACCGCCAGGATGTCGATCACATGGCCGGTTCAACCCCAGATCCGTTCACCGAAGATCGGATAGAAGGCTGAGCGGATGGAAAGCGGCAGCCCCTTGTTATAGGTGAACAGCGCCAATGCCAGTGCGACGATGGCGTAGATCGCCCAGGGGTGCAGCCCCCAGCGGAGCCCAGACGCACGCTGCCCCAGGGGGAAACAATCAGAAACAGACAGAACAGGACCATAAAATCTGCTGCCCCGAAGAAGAACCAGTCAAAACCGGCGGTTACTGCTGGGCGCAGCCAGTTGTAGACCGACGCAGCCTGTTCCGGAAGTGCCAGCGCATAAAAGACAAATGCAACGATCACCAGGCCGGAGATCAGGAACATCGGGTTGTGAATATCGACCCCGAACGGGCCGATTTGAGTTTCGAAGTTTTCCTGGCCGATCTCATACTCGGTGTCGATGATATCCGCCTCGCCCTCCGGTGCAGGGATACCTTGGTTCGTGGTTTCGCCAGCCCTCACGGCCTCCTTCGCTGTAAACTGCGTTTGCGCGTTCTCAAAGAGTCCGGCTGGCCAGCCTTCCCGTGCCACTGGATCTGAAACAGGCGCTGCTGCCGCCTGCGTTGCCTGGCTCAGGCAACCGGCACAGGCTTGCCCCGAGGGCACTGTGAATTTGCAAATCACTCCCTCCCTCCTTCTGTAACAATGCTGGGCGTCCCCGGTGCAAAGAGCCAGCCCCCCTGCTGCAGCGGAACCGCAGAGATGCTCATCGCGGCCGCCGTGGAGCGGCTCCTTGAAACGACAAACGCGCGGCGATGGCCGCGCGTTTTCAGTCCGGGCCTGACGCTGTGGAATGTCAGCCGTTCACATCAACCACAACACGCCCCTTAACTTGCCCCTTGAGGATATCCGCCCCCGCCCCGGCAAGCCGCGGCTTCCCCGGGATATTTTTGGCCAGATGTGCATGGGATCTGGCTAGGTTTTAGGAAAGGGAATGTGAAATGTTCAATGCACTGGTTGTGAACAAGGACGAAGAAAGCGGCAAGACATCTGCCGCGGTACAGCAGCTGAGCCTTGAGGATCTGCCCGAAGGAGAAGTGACCGTGGCGGTGGAGTATTCCACTGTGAACTACAAGGACGGCCTGTGCATCGGTCCGGGTGGCGGCCTGGTGCGCAAGTACCCGCATGTGCCGGGGATCGATTTTGCCGGCACTGTCGAGGCGTCCTCTGATGACCGCTACAAGCCCGGCGACAAGGTGGCGCTGACCGGCTGGCGCGTGGGCGAGGCGCATTGGGGCGGATATTCGCAAAAGACCAATGTGCGCGCCGATTGGCTGGTGCCGTTGCCTGAAGGACTGGATACACGTCAGGCGATGGCGGTGGGCACTGCGGGCTTTACCGCGATGCTGGCGGTGATGGCGCTGGAGGATCATGGACTGGAGCCCGGGCATGGTCCCGTTCTGGTCACCGGTGCCGCGGGCGGTGTCGGCTCGGTGGCCACCGCGATATTGGCGAACCTCGGCTATGAGGTGGCCGGCGTCACGGGGCGTCCGGAAACTGCTGATTATTTGAAATCTCTGGGTGCCACACAAATCGTGCCCCGCGACGAGATCAATGAGACCACCAAGCGCCCGCTGGAAAGCGAAAGCTGGGCGGGCTGCGTGGATGCCGTGGGCGGCGCCATGCTGGCACGGGTGCTGGGGCAGATGAAATACGGTGCCTCAGTGTCGGCTGTCGGCCTCGCGGGCGGCGCTGGGCTGCCTGCCACGGTCATTCCCTTCCTGCTGCGCGGTGTGAACCTATTGGGTATCGATTCAGTCATGCAGCCTTATGACAACCGGCTGCGGGCCTGGGAGCGGGTCGCCAAGGATCTGCCGATGGACAAGCTGGAGGCGATGATCCATCCCGCGGCGCTTAGCGACCTGCCGCAGCTGGGGGCGGATATCCTCA
>NZ_LUKH01000273.1:0-3156 GCF_001593695.1 Leisingera sp. F5
AATCAGGAAGCCAAGTGTCATGGTGTTATCGCGCTGCATAAAGTGGATATTAGCTTGCGAAGAGGGATTCGCACAGCGGCGAAAGGAGCCTGCGCCGCCCAGGAAGGAAAACGGCGCAGGCGGATCTGCCAAAGCAGGCAGATCCTAGTTCTGCAGGTAGGCCTCCAGCGAGTCATCCAGGGCGTCTTTCCACGGGGTGTGATGGACAGGCGCCATGGTGCCTGTGATAACCGATTTGTAGGAGTTGTTGCGGAAGGCCATGATGTCCTGGGCCTTGTGGCCCTTCCATTCATAGAACGCCTGGCAGGCGCCGGCCACGTCGAAGGTCGGGTAGTCGGTCTCTTCGATCAGTTCCAGCACATAGTCGCCCTGGTATTTGATCGCATATTTGACGTCATCCGAGGCCTCTTCGCGCGCTTCACGTTCCTTCACGTCGGCAAGCAGGGTGTTCTTGTCTGCGGGGATTTCGATCTTGCCCATGATCGCGTCTCGGACCCACCAGGCCTGGGCGTCGAACATGTTGAAAGTGAACCACTGATCCTGCATGCCCAGATAGAACATCTTGGGATTATGGGCGAAAACCACGCCCTTATACAGATCAGCCGAGGCAAGGCGGTTGGCGGTTTTCAGGCGCAATTCGTCGGGCAGGAAGCTGAAAAAATGCTTGTAGCCGGTACAAAGGATAATTGCGTCAACTTCCTTTCGGGTGCCGTCCGCGAAAGTTGCGGTGTTGCCGTTGACCGACTCCAGCGCCGGCACTTCGTCCCAGTTGTCCGGCCATTTGAAGCCCATAGGAGCAGAGCGGTAGGAGGTGGTGATCGACTTGGCGCCGTATTTCCAGCATTGCGAGCCGATGTCTTCGGCCGAGTAGGAGGCGCCGAGGATCAGGATGTCCTTGCCGGCAAATTCGCGGGCGTCGCGGAAGTCATGGGCGTGCAGGACGCGGCCGTTGAACGTGTCGAAACCGGGGTAGAACGGCACGTTCGGGGTGGAGAAATGGCCCGAGGCGCAGATCACGTGGTCGAAGTCTTCCTTGTAGGTGCTGTCCTTGGCGTGGTCGTGCACGGTAATAGTGAAATTGCCGGCGTCCTCGTTGTATTCGACCCAGCGGATGGCTGAGTTGAAGCGGATCCACTTGCGCACGTCGGCCTTTTTCACCCGGCCTTCGATATAGTCGAACAGCACCGCGCGCGGCGGGTAGGATGCGATTTGCTTGCCGAAGTGCTCTTCAAAGGAATAGTCGGCAAATTCAAGGCCTTCCTTGGGGCCGTTGGACCACAGATAGCGGTACATCGAGCAATGCACCGGCTCGCCGTTTTCATCCAGGCCGGTGCGCCAGGTGTAGTTCCACAAACCGCCCCAATTGTCCTGCTTTTCAAAGCAGACGATTTCCGGGATTTCTTCGCCTTTGTTGGCGGCGGATTGGAATGCGCGCAGCTGCGCCAGGCCAGAGGGGCCGGCGCCGATGATGGCAATTCGTTTCTTGGTCATGTGGCTCTCCCATTGGTACGGACCAATATTAGCATTTGGTTCTTTTGGTCTGATCCAATTAGGTCCAAAATTGCACCGCAGAGTCAACATATTTTCACGGAAGGAATAAGATTTTTCACTGATTGGACTGGCGGGGCAGAGAATTGTTGTTAGAATTCAAGCCATGAAGACGACCAGTTTTGTACACCAGCTGACGGCCCGCGCGGCGCTGCCGCGGTTGTCGGTGGGAATGACAGAATCAGTGAATATCGGCTTTCTTGGCCCGCTTTCGGGCCCGGTGGAGAGCTGGGGGCTGCCTGGATTGAACGGCTGCCGGATCTGGGAAGACGGGCTGAACAAGGCCGGCGGGGTGCTGATTGGCGGCCGCCGCTACCCGATCCGCATCCATTCCTATGATTGCGGCTATGATCCGGAACGCTCGCTGGAGGGCGCGGTGGAGCTGGCGCAGAAGCATAAAGTCAAGCTGATGCTGATGCTGGGTGGCGATACCTTTGCGCCGGTGCGCGATTTTCTGATGCGCAACAAGGTGCTGACTTCGACCCTGCTGCCATCCGATTTGTCGCCCGATACGCCCTATCTGATCGCGCCGAGCGAAGCGCACCCGATCCAGAACGTGACTGGCGTGGCCTGGCTGGCGGAAAACAAGCCGGGTTTGAAAACCGTGGCTTTATGCAGCCAAGCAGATCTGCTTGGGATGCCGTCGCGGGCGGTTTACCGCGCGGCGTTTAAGGCCGCAGGCAAAACGATCCTGCGCGAGGTGGAGTATGATCCGGGTTCCAGCGATCCGGGGCCGGTGGTGGACCCAATGCTGGAGAGCGGTGCCGA
The DNA here is from genome assembly GCF_001593695.1 of Leisingera sp. F5. Lineage (NCBI taxonomy): Bacteria > Pseudomonadati > Pseudomonadota > Alphaproteobacteria > Rhodobacterales > Roseobacteraceae > Leisingera > Leisingera sp. F5. The sequence continues at coordinate 2,317 of NZ_LUKH01000273.1, forward strand.
TATCCTGTGCTGGTGTTCGTCCTATGCGCCTATGGTGCATGCGATGACGGAATATGCCTATTCCAAAGGATTTAAGGGGCAGATCATCAGCTGCACCATGGATGGCTATGATCAGCTGGTGGAGCGGACTTCGCCCGAATTCATGGAGGGCGTGGTTTTTCAGTTTCCGGATTTTGACGATCCGCTGCTGCGGGAAAAGGCGTTTTTCTTTAACCGCCCGCATGTGTTTTACGAGGAATACAACCGCCGCTTCCCAGGCAGCTGGTCGGCAGTAAGCTGGGAGTATGTGGCGATCCTCGACATCTGGCACAGCGCGGTGGAGAAGGCAGGTTCTGTCGAACCTCCATCGGTGCTGGCAGCGATGAAACAGCTGGGCCATGTCACCCACGCGTTCGGCCATGCGGAGTGGTGGGGCGAGGATATTTTCGGCATTTCCAATGCCTTGGTCGGTGACTGGCCTGTCGTGATCATCCAGGAAGGCAAGGCGCGGATTGCCGGTTTTAAGTCGATCCCTGGCTGGCTGGCGCAGCATTCCGCATTGCTGAAATCCGAAATGGCGGCATTGGGGCAGTTGTGGCACCAGCGGCTGGAAAGCGGTGCGCCTGGCAGCGAGGTCAGTTCGCGCGCGGTGAAAGGCTGAGCGGGCGTGGCCCGGCCGGGCTCAGACCTCCTGCAGCAGCAGATTCTGCTCGTCAATCAAATGCAGTTTGATGAATTCCATCGCGGATTCCACATCGCGTGAGGCGATGGCGTTGAACAGCGTGTTGTAGCGTTTCTGGTATTCCTGCATCCGCTGCGGCGTCAGGTGGCGGCGGCGCAGCGCAGTGCGGTAGGACAGGC
>NZ_LUKH01000274.1:0-3154 GCF_001593695.1 Leisingera sp. F5
AACCGGATCAGGGGACGTCAAGACGCTGCTGCCGGGTGTGCGGCTTTGCGCGCTCTATTGGCACGCGCTGCTGGCCTTCTGGCTGATGCTGTTTGCGCTGCTGCAGGGCTGGGGCAATGCGTTTCTGGCGCTTTGCCGCGCGGCTGTGAGTTGAGGAGGGAGACCGATGGAACACCCATTGCAAGGCCAGGACCAGACGCTGCAGCAGCAGGGACATAGCGGCTTTGCCGCCGATTGGGGGTCGGACCAGCGCGCCTTCAAGAAGGTCTCCTGGGGCAAGGCGATGATGTGGATCCTGCTGCTGAGCGATACCTTCGTCTTTGCCTGCTTTCTGGTCGCCTATCTGAACGCCCGCAACTCCACCACCGTGGACTGGCCCAACGCCAGCGAGGTTTTTGCCCTGCATATCGGCGGTGCAAATCTGCCGCTGATCCTGATCGCCATCATGACCTTTGTGCTGATCTCATCTTCCGGCACCATGGCGATGGCGGTGAATTGCGCCTACCGCAAGGCGCGCAAGGCCACCGCCGTGCTGATGCTGGCAACCGCCGCGCTGGGCGCGATGTTTGTCGGCATGCAGGCGTTTGAATGGTCCAAGCTGATCTCCGAGGGCGTGCGCCCCTGGGGCAACCCCTGGGGCGCAGAGCAGTTCGGCGCCAGTTTCTTTATGATCACCGGCTTTCACGGCACTCATGTCACCATCGGGGTGATTTTCCTTGTCCTCGTGGCTCTCAAGGTCTGGCGCGGTGACTTCGACCGCGATCAGCGCAGCTGGATGTCGGCGGGCAACGGCGACTACGAGGCGGTCGAAATCATGGGGCTTTACTGGCACTTTGTCGACCTGGTCTGGGTCTTCATCTTTGCATTCTTCTATCTGTGGTAGGGGACAGATATGGCACATTCACCACACGCAATGGACACAGAGCAAGGTGTCCATGAAGAGGGGCAGCAGCATCCGATCAAACTCTATTTCGCGGTCTGGATACTGTTGTTCGTGCTCAGCGCGGCCTCCTACTGGGTCGATTACGCCCAGTTGCAGGGGCTGCTGCGCTGGAGCCTGATCCTGATCTTCATGACGCTGAAGGCGGGGCTGATCATCGCGGTGTTCATGCATATGGCCTGGGAACGGCTGGCGCTGATCTATGCGGTTTTGCTGCCGCCCTTGGCGATGATCGGGCTGCTGGCCATTCTGATCATTGAATCGGACTACACCGCAGAGACCAGGGTGATCGAATTCGGCCAGGGGGCGGCAGCGGTCGAATAGATGCCCCGCCTGGCCGACAGGCCAGGCGCTGCCCTCCGCTTTCTATCTCGAAACCAACAACAGAAAAGGCGCCCCGGTTTTCCGGAGCGCCTTGTTAGCCTTTTAAATTTGCTTACGCCGCCAGGTCAAACCGGTCTGCGTTCATCACTTTGACCCAGGCCGCCACGAAGTCCCGCACAAACGCCGCCTCGCCGTCTGCCTGCGCATAAACCTCGGACAATGCCCGCAGCTGCGAGTTGGAGCCGAACACCAGATCCGCCCGCGTGCCGGTCCACTTGACTGCACCGCTGGCCCGGTCCCGGCCTTCATACGTTCCGTCCTCTGCCGGGGTCCACTCCACACCCATATCGGTGATAGTGGTGAAGAAGTCGGTGCTCAGCACCCCAGCCCGGTCGGTGAACACCCCGTGCTTGGAGCCGCCCTGATTGGCGCCCAGCACCCGCAGACCGCCGATCAGGGCGGTCATTTCCGGCGCGCCAAGGGTCAAAAGCTGCGCCCGGTCCACCAGCATCTTCTCTGCCGGCACACTGTAGGCGGCCTTCTGGTAGTTGCGGAAGCCATCGGCCTCCGGCTCCAGCACGGCAAAGCCTTCGACATCGGTCTGCTCCTGGCTGGCATCGGTGCGGCCAGGGGTGAAAGGCACGTCCACCGGGTGGCCTGCAGCCTTTGCAGCCTCTTCGACGCCGGCGCCTCCTGCCAGAACAATCAGATCAGCCAACGAGACCTTCTTGCTGCCAGAGGCGCTGGCATTGAATTCGCTCTGGATCTGCTCCAGCGCGTTCAGCACCTTGGCGAGCTGGTCCGGCTGGTTCACCTCCCAGTCCTTTTGCGGCGCAAGCCGGATACGGCCGCCATTGGCACCGCCGCGCTTGTCCGAACCGCGGAAGGTCGAGGCCGAGGCCCAGGCGGTGGCGACCAGCTCAGAGACCGACAGCCCAGTTGCCAGGATATTGGCCTTCAGCTGCGAGGTATCCTGCTCGTCCACCAGCGCATGATCCACCTCGGGTACCGGATCCTGCCAGATCAGATCTTCCGACGGTACGTCGCTGCCCAGATAGCGCGATTTCGGCCCCATGTCGCGGTGGCACAGCTTGAACCAGGCGCGGGCAAAGGCGTCAGCGAATTTCTCCGGGCTGGCATGGAATTCGCGCGAGATCTTCTCGTACTCCGGGTCCATCCGCAGCGACATATCGGCGGTGGTCATCATGGTCTTGACCTTTTTGCTGGGGTCATGGGCTGCCGGGGCCATGTCCTCTTCGGTAACGCCCACGGGTTCCCAGATCCAGGCCCCGGCGGGGCTTTTGGCGAGGTCCCAGTCATAGCCGAACAGCAGATCGAAATAGCCATTGTCCCATTTGATCGGGTTTGCCGTCCAGGCACCTTCGATGCCGCTGGTGATGGTGTCACCGCCCTTGCCGCTGGCATGGGTGCTGAGCCAGCCAAAGCCCATGGCCTCGATTGGGGCTGCTTCGGGTTCGGGTCCGACATGGGACGGATCTCCCGCGCCATGTGCCTTGCCAAAGGTGTGCCCCCCGGCGACCAACGCCACAGTGTCCTCGTCGTTCATGCCCATGCGGCCAAAGGTGTCGCGGATGTCCTGACCTGATGCCAGAACCTTGGGGTCGCCGTTGGGGCCTTCGGGATTCACATAGATCAGACCCATCTGCACCGCAGCCAATGGGTTTTCCAGATCGCGTTCACCAGAGTAGCGTTCGTCGCCCAGCCAGGTGTCTTCAATACCCCAATATATGTCTTCTTCTGGGGCCCATATGTCGGCACGACCCCCACCAAACCCAAAGGTCTTGCCGCCCATGGATTCAATTGCGCAGTTGCCCGCCAGGATCATAAGATCGGCCCAGGAAATCTGGTTTCCGTATTTCTGCTTGACCG
>NZ_LUKH01000275.1:0-3153 GCF_001593695.1 Leisingera sp. F5
CCTCTGCGCCGTCTTCCCCGGCCCGGAATACCGCCAGGACGCCGTCGCCGATGAATTTCAGCACTTCGCCGCCTGCGTCCTCGATGGGCGGCACGATGCAGTCGTAGTAAGCGTTCAAGAGGCTGGTGGCTTGTTCCGCGCTCATATCTGCGGTCAATTCGGTGAACCGGCGCATGTCGGCAAACAGGATGGCGGAGCGGATATGCATCACCTCGCCCCGGTGCACATCGCCCGAGATGATCCGCCGCTGCGGTTCTTCGCCGACATAGATCCGCAGCGCCTCCTGCATGGCGCGAGCGGTGGCGAGGATCTCCTGGCAGGCCGACAACGCCGGAAAAACCGCGCGCAAAAAGGCGATGTCATCCTGCGAAAACCCCTCGGCCGCTTGCGTTGCAAAGCTGAAAGTGCCGGCCATGCCGCTGCGCATGAAGACCGGCGCCATGATATAGTGGGTGTAGCCGTCGGCTTTCAATTCCGGCACGATGCCGTAACGGCCATCCGCAGTGTCCGGCAGCCAGAGTATCACCCATTCGCCGGACTTGTGCACATCCGCGGCCGGGGAATGGGCATAACCCTGGCCGCTTTCTTCGTTGTAGGGAAACAGATAGTTGCGCGCGCGCGTGCCGCGTTCCCAGAAGCGGGCGCTGGCCACAGCCTCGGCATGCAGCAGCGGCACGATGGAGGTGGCCCGGTCCAACGGGACGCCGCCTGCGCGGATCAGCTCTGACATGCGCGTCAGCACCTCATCCGCATCGGCGACGTCCCGCGCCTCCCCCAGCATGTAGGACATCAGGCGCGAGGCACCCTCCAGACGGTCCGGCGTCAGGTTCAGCAGAAGATCGGAGATATGTGTCATGCGCGCAGGCTAACCCGTCCGGTTTGCCCCAGGCAACGGAGGAGCTCCCGCCCGTCCTTGACGCCTCCGGCGCCGCGTCCCGTTGGGCCGGGCAGCCCTGCGGGCTGCGGGACACCCTGTTCACTGGCGCACATCACACGTGAGGCACGGCTGGTTTCACCGCACCCGCGCACAGCCTATCTTGGCTGCAGTCAACGAAAATCAGGAGACAGGCAGATGTCCCTCAGACCGATACTCGAAACCCGCCCGGCACAGCCCCATACCGAAGGCGCCGGGGTCAAGCTGCACCGCGCCTTCGGCTTTCAGGACCCGTCCGAGCTGGACCCGTTCCTGCTGTTCGACGACTTCCGCAATGAAAACCCCGAAGACTACCTGCGCGGCTTCCCCTGGCATCCGCACCGCGGCATTGAAACCATCACCTATGTGCTGGCAGGCTCGGTTGAGCACGGCGACTCGCTGGGCAATGCGGGCAGCCTGGGCGCGGGCGACGTGCAATGGATGACCGCAGGGTCGGGCATCCTGCATCAGGAGATGCCTTCGGGCAACACCCAGGGCCAGATGCATGGCTTCCAGCTGTGGGGCAACCTGCCCGCCAGCGAGAAGATGACCGCCCCCCGTTACCAGGATGTGAAGGGCGCGGAGATCCCCGAAATCACCGACGATGACGGCACAAGGGTGAAAGTGATTGTTGGAGATTTCTGGGGCAAGCGCGGCCCGGTGGACGGCATTGCCGCCGATCCGCAGTATCTGGATGTGTTCATCCCGGCGGGCGTCAGAAAGACCCTGCCGATCGACACCTACCGGCGTGCCTTTGCCTATGTGTTCGAAGGCGAAGCGGCCTTTGCCGATGCCTCTGCTCCGCAAGGTGTATTGCTGGAAAAAGAAGTTGCGGGCGAAGAGGTCAACATCCGCGACCTGTCCGGCGACCGCACCCTGGTCCGCTTTGGCACCGGCGATGAAATCACCGTGCAGGCGGGCCCCGAGGGCGTGCGTTTCCTGCTGATCTCCGGCGCGCCTATCAATGAGCCGGTGGCCTGGCACGGGCCGATCGTAATGAACACGCAAGAACAGCTGCACCAGGCGTTTCGCGAGCTGCGCAACGGAACCTTCATCAAACCTGCGCACTGAACCGCTGAAGGCCGCCAATCCGGCCTCGATGTGCTATACTCCCTCCGTCCAATAATCAGATGGGGGGAGAGATGATTATCCGGGTGTTCCGTACCACTGTCCGTGAAGACAAGATCCAGGACTTCAAGACTTTCCTGACCGACAGCGCGGTGCCGCATGTGCGCCGCCAGCCGGGGCTGGTCTCGGTTACCGCCGGGCTGCCGCGGCCGGATTCGCCCGCCACCTTCTGCGTCGTCATGGTCTGGGAGAGCATCGAGGCGCTGCAGGCCTTTGCAGGCGAGGACTGGGAGCAGCCGCATGTGCTGCCGGAGGAAGACCCAATGGTGCTGAGCCGCCAGATTGACCATTATGATATGATCGGGCTGTTGAGCTGACAGACCTGCCGGGGTCAGCCGTCGGCACGCCAGCTGTAAACCGTTTCGGTGCCCGAAGGCTCCGGTGTGAAACCGGCTTTCTCCAGCACCCTGGCCGAGGCCGCATTCTCCTGCATGACTCCGCCGCTGAGCGTCACGCCGCTGCCGCGGAAAAGAGCCAGCAAGCCACCAAGCAGCTCGCTGGCCAGCCCTCGGCCCCAGGCAGCTTCGGCAAACAGATAGCCAAGGTTCCGGATGGTTGCGCCTTCGTCAGGAAAGGAAAGAATAACCAGCCCGATACCCTGCCCCGCAGTTTCGCGCAGGCCAATCACCTCGGCTTGTTGCGAGACCGCCTCCAGAAAGGCCCGGCGGGCGCCGTCGTCTTCTGGGGTCTGAAACCCGGCGGGCAGCCATTGCACCACTTTCGGCGCAAAGAGATCCGCCAATTCGGCATCAGTCAGGTTCCGCCAGCGCCCGGCGCTCAGCCGCTTGGTTTGCAAGGTCAAAAGACTCATGCGCTGACCGCTTTTTGCACCATGTCCCAATAGACGTTCTCCACCTCATCCAGCGTCAGGCGCCCCTCGGAACGGTACCATGTGTTAACCCCGTTCAGCATCGCAATCACTGCCAGAGTGGCGATTTTGGTGTCGGGGATGCGGAACACACGCTGCTCCACACCCTCTTTCAGGATCGCCTCCACGCCGTTTTCGTAATCCCGGCGCAGCGATTCGAGGACGATGAAATTTTCATCCGTCAGGTTGCGCAGCTCCATATAGGCGATGAACACCGCATCCGGTCGCTCCAGGTGAAAGCGGA
>NZ_LUKH01000276.1:0-3150 GCF_001593695.1 Leisingera sp. F5
GTACATGCTGTCCGGGGCCGGGCTGGGGCTGGCGCTGATCTGCCTGCAGGTCATTCGCAGCGGCATCGACATGCCGGTGCGGTCCGGCGGCTTCCTGTGGGCATTTGGTGCAATCTTTGTCGGATTGTTCGCCCTTCAGCTGCGTGACGGCGGGCGGGCCCGGCTGAGCCGCAACCTGCTGTTTGGCATCACGGCCCTGTATGTGATCTTTGCCGGGATGACCCACTTCTTCTCTACGGAATGGAACCGCCTGAGCCAGGACATGGCGGCAGAGCTGACTGGCGGGGAAGGAACGGTTTATGTCACCGGCACCTATCTGTCCCTGGAAGCGGCCAACACATCAGACCTGCAAAAGGATCAGTCGGTCGAGTTCCGGCTGAATTACCTGACGGGGCGGGACGTCGTGATGTGCGAAAGCCGTCCTGAAGCCTGTGCCGGTCTGCCGGAGGAGCTGCGTGGCGGCTTGCTGGAGGGCCGGGGCTTTGAAGTGCGCCACATACCCGGCGGGTCGGTGCTGATGCTGTCGCCCAAGGCACTTAGGGAAGGCAAGCTGGAAGCCGCCCGGAAAAAACGCCAGTCTGACGAATAACGCCGGGCAGCAGCCCGGAAATACGCAGCTGACTTAGAAATCGAGGCCCAGATCCAGGGTGCGCGCCGAATGGGTGAGCGCGCCGGAAGAGATGTAATCCACGCCGGTTGCGGCCACCTCGGCAATGCGGTCCAGACGCATGTTGCCGGAGGCTTCGGTCACCACATTGCTCTTGGCCATCTCCACGGCCTTGACCAGAGTGGGGGTGTCCATGTTGTCCAAAAGCACAACATCGGCACCGCCGGTGGCGATCACCTCGTTCAGCTGGTCCAGGGTGTCGACCTCGATTTCCACTTTCATCATGTGGCTGACACTGGATTTGGCGGCCTCCAGAACTGCGCGAACCCCGCCAGCGGCGGCGATGTGGTTGTCTTTGATCAGGATGGCGTCCGACAGGCCAAACCGGTGGTTGTAGCCGCCGCCATGCAGCACCGCCTGTTTTTCGGCAATGCGCAGGCCCGGTGTGGTCTTGCGGGTGCAGGTGATGCGGGTGGCGGTGTCCTTGGTCTCCGCTGCAAAGGCGGCGGTGAGGGTGGCAATGCCGGTCAGGCGGCCGGCAAAGTTCAGCGCCACGCGCTCACCCGACAGGATCGAGGCGGCGGAGCCTTCGATGGTCATCAGGGTGTCACCCTTTTTGCAATCCGAGCCATCGGACAGGAGGGTTTCGACCTTCAGCCCGGCATCCACCAGGTGAAAGGCAATGCGGGCGATCTGCATGCCGGAGACCACGCCGTCCTCCCGCGCGTTCAGCCGGGCGGAGTAGGTTGCGGAGGCCGGGATCACCGCGCGGGTAGTGATGTCGCCGTTCTGGCCGAGATCCTCCATTAGGGCGGCACGCACCATCGGTTCCAGGATCAGGTCGGGCAGGGTGGCGAATTGGGTGCTCATGTCAGTTCCTTTTGAACCTTGGCGCGGATGGCCAGGGCCTCGTTCAGGGAGATGCGCGTGCGATGCGCCTGGGCAGGGTCGGTCTCGGGGAAGTCGTCACGGAGATGGCCGCCGCGGCTTTCCTCGCGCTGCAGAGCGGCGGCGGCAATCAGGGTGGCGGTGGCGCACATGTTGACAAAGTTTTCGTCCGCCGCTTGTTCAGCTTCCAGCTGGGCAATGGCGGTGAGCGCCTGTTTCAGGCCGGCGGCAGTGCGGCGGACGCCGGCGTAAGCGGTCATTGTCTCCCGCAGGTTTTTGACAGCGGCCGCATCCAGGTTCTGCCCGCCTGCAGGGAAGCTGGGGTGGATTGCCCTTGCGTCTGCAAGAGCATCCAGAGACGCAATGTCCTGGGCGGCGTTGCGGGCGTAGACCAACGCTTCCAAGAGGCCGTTTGAGGCGAGGCGGTTGGCGCCGTGCAACCCGGTGGAGGAGGCTTCTCCACAGACCCAGAGGTTTTTCAGGCTGGTGCGGCCCTGCATGTCGGCCTCGACCCCGCCCATGTGGTAATGGGCGGCGACGGCAACCGGGATGGGGTCCTGCACCGGGTCGATGCCGGCACGGGCGCAGGTTTCGGCTACGGTGGGGTAGCGGGTCAGTACCTCGGAGCCCAGTGCTTCACGTGTGTCGAGCATTGGACGGCGGTCGCCTTGTGTTTCGGCAAAGATTGCACGGGCGACAATGTCGCGGGGGGCCAGTTCGGCGTCCGGGTGTTCCTCCACCATGAAGCGGTCGCCAGCGGCGTTGATCAGCACCGCGCCCTCGCCACGGAGGGCCTCGGTGGCCAGTGGCGCCGGATCTTCGCCGATGTCGAATGCGGTGGGGTGGAATTGCACGAACTCGGGGTCGGCAATGCGGGCACCGGCGCGGGCAGCAAAGCCGATCACCTGGCCGCGGATGCGCGGCGGGTTGGTGGTATGGGCATAGAGCCCGCCAGAGCCGCCGCCGGCCAGCAGCACACCCGGCGCCTTGATCAACACCGGTGCTGAGGGGACATCGGCGCGGGTGATCCAGATGCCGGTGACGGTGCAGCCTTCGGTTTCCAACCGCACCGCTTGAGTGTTTTCCAAGACCTGCACCGAAGGTGCTGCGCGCACGGCGGCGATCAGGGTCTGCATGATCTGACCGCCGGCCTGATCGCCCTTCACCCGCACCACGCGGGCAGCGGAATGTGCGGCCTCGCGGCTCATCACATAGTTGCCGTCGGCGTCGCGGTCGAAAGGCGCGCCAAGCTCGGTAAGGTCGATGATATGCGCGCGGGCCACCTGTGTGACCATCGCAGCAACATCAGGGTCGACCGTGCCGGCACCCGCCTGCACGGTGTCAACAGCGTGGGCCTCCGGCGTGTCGTGGGTTGCCATGGCGGCAGCAACACCGCCCTGCGCCCAAGCCGAGCTTGCGCCCTCGCCCAGAGGCTCGGGTGAGATCACCAGAACCGGCCGCGGTGCCAGCTCAAGCGCAGCGTAGAGCGCGCCGAGTCCTGCGCCGGCAATAACAATGCGGCCGGTTTCGATCACAGATCAGACGCCAAGTTTCTGGCTGAGGTCAATCATCCGCTGCACCGCGACACGGGCCTTTTCGGCCACAGCTTCATCGACCACGACCGGCTCGGACATGGTGTGCAGAGACCACAGGAT
>NZ_LUKH01000277.1:0-3150 GCF_001593695.1 Leisingera sp. F5
TAAAACCGCCGGCCTCGGTCAGCACAAAAGCGTCGGCGCATTGCTTGGCCAGCGCACGGACCCGGCCGATATAGGCCTGCCGTTCGGTGACCGAGATCACACCGCGCGCATCCAGCAGGTTGAAGATGTGGCTGGCCTTGATGCATTGGTCATAGGCGGGGTGCGCCATGATGATGCGCTTGCCAGTCTTCGGGTCCTGATGCTCCTGCGCCAGAATGGCGGCGCACTCGGCCTCGGCTTCTTCGAAATGGCGCAGCAGAACTTCGGTATTGGCCACGTCAAAGTTCCAGCGGGCGTATTCTTCCTCGGTCTGCTTGAAGATATCGCCATATGTCAGCGGGATCATTGCATCCGGATCGTTGAACGGCATGTCCATCACGTGATCCACACCCAGCACATACATGGCCAGACGTTCCAGACCGTATGTCAGCTCGCCCGAGACGGGTTTGCAGTCATGCCCGCCGACCTGTTGAAAATAAGTGAACTGGCTGACTTCCATGCCATCGCACCAAACTTCCCAACCGAGCCCCCAGGCCCCCAGCGTCGGGCTTTCCCAGTCATCTTCGACAAACCGAATGTCGTGCAGCTCCATGTCGATACCGATGGCCTCGAGGCTACCCAGATAGAGCTCCTGCAGGTTTGGCGGACTGGGTTTGATCAGCACCTGATACTGATAATAATGCTGCAACCGGTTGGGGTTTTCACCATAACGCCCATCGGTCGGGCGGCGCGATGGCTGTACATAGGCAGCAGCCCAGGATTTTGATCCCAAAGCCCGCAATGTGGTGGCCGGATGGAAGGTACCTGCGCCGACCTCCATGTCATAGGGTTGCAACATCGCACAGCCCTGCCCGGCCCAATAAGTCTGAAGCCGCAGGATAATCTCCTGAAACGAACGCGGGGCACCGGTGGATTGGGTCATGGAACTCTCATCTGTAAGCGGGCTGCAAATGCGCGTCTTACCTATGCAAGCACCCCGGCGGGGTCAACGGCTGTTGTGATCCGTGGGCTGGTCTGGGCCACTGACACGCCACTGAAACAGGAGTTTTCGCGCTCAGCCATTCACCATGGGGAAAGTCAGGTCCGGAGCTGCGCCGCCACATGCGGAAATTCCCCCACGCCTGAGGACCCAGGGGCATTTCCATTTGCGCCAGAAAATGGTTATCTGCGCCGCAGAAGACGACGGACGACGCATTCAAAAGGGCATGAGACCTGATATGACAAGATTGATCGCGGCGTTCCTGTTTGTGATAGCAAGCTGGACAGGGCCGACAATGGCGCAACAGGGCAGCCAGGATATTGTCTGGATCCAAATTGAAGCACACCCCAGCCTGCGCGACGCACAGGCCCGGGCACAAATTTACTCGCAGGCGTTGGCCGACGTGACCGGGTTTTCGCTGGGGGGCAATTGGTACGGGATTCTATTGGGACCCTATACCCGCGAAGACGCGCAGCGAGTTCTGCAAGTGTATCGCCGCGAACGGCAGATTCCGCGCGACAGTTTCATTTCGCAATCATCAAACCTGCGTCAGCAATTCTGGCCGGTTGGCGAAAATCTGTTGTCCAGCAACCCGATTGCGGCCCCCTCTTCGGGAACCGACACAGTTGCGACACTACAACCCGATCCGGAGCCTTCGGATGAAACCCCGTCCCAGGCCCGGCGCAGTGAACGGGACCTGACCGGCGACGAACGCAAGGCCTTGCAGGTCGGGTTGCAGGCAGGTGGCTATTATGCAGCGGCAATCGATGGTTCGTTCGGCCGCGGGACCCGCGCCTCTATGGCGGATTGGCAGGCGGCAAACGGGTTTGAACAGACCGGGATCCTGACCACCAAGCAACGTCAGATATTGATGGACCAGTATAATGCCCCTCTGATTTCGGTTGGCATGTCCAGCACGAGGGATGACAAGGCCGGGATTGAAATGCAACTTCCGACCAAGGAGGTCCGCTTTTCTCATTACGAACCACCGTTCGCCCATTACCCGGCAAGCGGGTCGTTGGGTGCCCGGGTGCTGATGATCAGCCAGCCCGGTGACCAGACCACCCTTTTTGGCCTCTATGACATCCTGCAAACGTTGGAGATCATACCGCTGGAAGGTCCACGGGAACGCAAGTCCGACAGCTTTGTTATCGAAGGGCGCGGCAATGGTATCGTCTCTTATACCCAAGCCGCCCTGAAGGGGGGCGAGATCAAAGGCTTTACCCTGATCTGGCCCGCCGGAGACGAAGAACGCCGCAGCCGGATCCTGACCGAAATGAAGACCAGCTTTACCCGTCTTGATGGCGTGCTGGACCCTGCGGCAGGTGCCGACGCTGAACAACGCATCGACCTTGTGTCAGGGCTTCAGGTGCGCAAGCCGCGCCTGTCGCGCTCTGGTACATTTGTGGATGGCCAAGGCACAGTGGTGACAACAGTCGATGCGGTTCAGAATTGTACCCGTATTACGCTGAACAGTGACTTCCAGGCAGAACTGGTGGCCAGCGATGCCACGACTGGTCTGGCACTGGTGCGCCCTGTCGAGCGTCTGGCCCCGATGAAAGTGGCCCAGTTGCGGGCCAGTTCCCCGCTGCTACAATCCGAAGTGGCCGTGGCCGGATTTTCCTACGAAGGGATTCTCGGCGCGCCGACACTGACCTATGGCACCCTATCGGACCTGCGGGGATTGCGTGGCGAAGCCGGAGTGACCCGGTTGGCGCTGGCCGCACAACCGGGAGATGCCGGTGGTCCGGTTCTGGATGCGAATGGCGCGGTGCTGGGTATCCTTGCCTCCGCTCCTGCTGGGTCCCAGCAGCTTCCGCAGGACGTCAGCTTTGCGGCCAATGCCGACACGTTGCGCGCTTTGCTACAGCAGGCTGGTATCGCGGCCCAGGACAGCCGCGAGGCCAGCACCCTGTCGCCGGATGCGATGACCCGGTTGGCGACCGGCATGACCGTATTGGTCAGCTGCTGGGACTGAACCACCAAAGGTCATCTGAGGTGAAATGAGAACGCGCACAGATTATGTCTGTGCGCGTTTTTCGTGCTGCCCTTCATCACCCACGATTGCCCAGTTATCCAAATGCTCCCGCGCCCTGCCCCCGCATCAAAGATGCGCTGGCAAAGGCCTTGGGCCACGCGGGTCGCCGATGGCGGCCTGCGTGCGACGGTGG
>NZ_LUKH01000278.1:0-3146 GCF_001593695.1 Leisingera sp. F5
GCGGTACGGATGGCGCGTTCGGTTTCCTGCATGGCGTTGATTTCGCCGAACTGAACACCGCGCGACCGCGTGGTCGCCGCGCCGATCACCCGGAACCCCGACTGCCCGGCCAAGGCCCCGATCGAGCCGTCTTCGCTCAGCCGCCCGGAACCGTCGAACCGCAGCACCAGGCAAGCGATCTTGGAACTGCCCACATCCAGAATGGCCACTACGCCGCGCTGCATCGCCTGGCGCCGCATCTGCCGCATGGCCCGCTGCGATTGATAGAGATCTGTCATGCTACTGCCCGCCCCCATTCAGCTGCCGGATCCGCCACCAGTTTTCCACTGAGTTTTCGGTCATACGCACGGTCGGGCGCCCAGCCAGGCGCATATCCACCGCTGCCACATCGCGTTCCAGCAAATCCTGTACCTCACTCACCGCCAGCACCCGCTCCAGCGCGCGCTGCGGCTGCTCCGCCGGCAGCATGATCCGCTGCTTGCGGTCCAGCACCACGTCCCAGCGCCGCTCGCCCACTCGGACCAGTCCGCGCAGCCGCGGCCCCAGCGGCTTGGCCGCCGCAAACAGCCGCAGCGCCTGCGCCGCGTGCTGATCGGCCCCCTTGCCGGCGATAAGCGGCAGGTTCGGGTGCAGGTTGCGGCGGCCCAGCTCGGCCACGTGAATGCCGTTTTCGTCCAGCAGCGCCAACCCTTCGCGGCTGCGCCAGATCAGCACCGGCACGCGTTCCTCGACGTCCACTTGCAGGATGCCGCCGGGGCGGATCCGCACGCGTGCAGTCTTGACCGGGTCCAGCCCGGTGATCACATCGCGGATCCGCTCCAGATCCAGATCAAAGGAACTGACGGGAAAATCTGCCGGTACCACCTCGCGGATGTCCTGCGCCACGCTGGCGCCCGCCCCGTCCACCGCCATCACATTAACCATGAACTCGGGGCGTTCCTCGATTGCGGCGCGGGCATCGCTGACCAGCCCCTGCAACGCGGCACGGCGGGTTTCATCCGCCAGATAGGCACTGCCCGCCGCAAAAATCAGGCAAAACGGCACCCCGATGCGCAGGCCGAACCGGATACCCGGCGTCAGCATCCAGCGCTGCAACCGGTACTTCAGACGCGACGGCGCCGGATCCGCCCGCCCCTCGCCGCCGCCGCCGCTGCGGCGGAAACGCCCCTTCAGCGGTTGCATGAAGCATCCTCCACCATCCAGGCGCAGAGTTCGCCGAAGGTCATGCCTAGATACGCTGCCTGCTCCGGCACCAAAGAGGTCGGCGTCATGCCGGGCTGGGTGTTGGTTTCCAGCAGAATCAGCCCGCTGGCGCCGCGCGCCTCATCCCAGCGGAAATCGGTGCGGCTGACACCGCGGCAGCCCAGCACCTCATGCGCCTTCAGCGCATAGTCCAGGCACAGGTCATGGATTTCCCGCGGCAAATCCGCAGGCAGCACATGGCACGATCCGCCAGGCTTGTATTTGGCGTCGTAATCGTACCAGCCATCGGTCAGGATATCTGTTACGGTCAACGCCCTGTCCCCAATCACTGTGGTGGTCAGCTCGCGTCCCGGCGCATAGGTCTCAACCATCACTTCGGCAGGCATTTCCTCGGACAGCTGCGGCGGGCCATTGGCGGCCTCAAGCACGATATAGATGCCGACACTAGAGCCTTCGTTGTTGGGCTTCACCACATAGGGCGGCGCCATCACATGGCCCGCCATCACGTCACCCTTGGCAAACAAGCCGCTTTCGACAACCGGCAACCCGGCGGCACGGTAGACTTCCTTGGAGCGCTGCTTGTCCATTGCCAGCGACGAGGCAAGCACCCCGGAATGGGTATAGGGCAGTCCCAGCCATTCCAGCACGCCTTGCACGCAGCCGTCTTCGCCCCAGCGCCCGTGCAGCGCATTGAACACCACATCCGGCTTGATATCCGCCAGACGCGCGTGCAGGTCCCGGCCTGCATCCACCTCGACAACCTCGAACCCCTCACCGCGCAAAGCGGCCGCGCATTCACGGCCGCTGGACAGCGATACTTCGCGTTCGGCTGACGGGCCACCCATCAGCACCGCGACTTTCGGGAGTGCCCTGCTAGACTTACTCACCACGAAGCGCCTCAATACATGCGGGGCTTTGCGCCCCTGTTTCTTGGAGCCTGGAACAGGCCCGCATTATGTCTTTGCGCCGGTTAGATCCGGCTGATTTTTGCGGGGCAGCCTGCCCCGGATTCTGCTGGGCATCCGCCCTGTGCATCGGCATAGAATTGCCGCCTCTTCGGCACCCTACCGCCCAAAACCTTACCGGGGCGTTAATGATGCTTTTACCACGTTTATCAATTGCCGCTGCCCGCGCCCCTCCGGAGCTTTATGGTCACCTCTAGCTGCGGCAAGCGAAGCCTTTGTCAGCACTCAGGTTTTCCAGTCATTCGGACAGCTGTTCGGGAAGCGGATCACCAATCCGCATGATTTCCCACTCTAGCGTGATGCCGGAATCTTCGTAAACCTTTTTCCGCACATCTTCGCCCAGACCTTCCAAATCTGCGGCAGTTGCGCCACCCGTGTTGATAAGGAAGTTGGAATGTTTCCCGCTCATCTGCGCACCGCCGCGCCTTGCGCCGCGCATGCCGGCGTTGTCGATCACCTTCCAGGCCTTCAGGTCATGCACGTCATCCGCACGGCCCGTGGATGAAAACCCCGCCGGATTGCGGAAGGTAGAGCCGGCCGAACGGTCGCGGGTCGGCTGGCTCTCATCGCGCTTTTGCAGCTGTGCCTCCATCCGGGCACGCAAGTCCTCTGGATCGCCCTTGGGACCGCGCAAGGTGGCATGGACCAGCACCGCGCCCTCCGGGAAAGCGGTCTGGCGGTACTGGAAATCCAGCTCCTGCGCGGTAATCTCGCGGATCTCGCCCTCGCGGGTCACGATGGTGGCCGACACAAACACATCCGCAGTATAGCTGCCGTAACAGCCCGCGTTCATCCGCACCGCGCCGCCGATCGAACCGGGAATAGTGCGCAGGAAGGTCAGGTCAACACCTGCATCCGCCGCACGTTTTGCAACATGGGCATCCAGCGCCGCCGCACCGGCGGTGACGGTATCCCCGTCAACCGAAATCCCGTTAAAGCCGCGGCCCAGCCGGATCACCACCGCGCGCATGCCGCCAT
>NZ_LUKH01000279.1:0-3142 GCF_001593695.1 Leisingera sp. F5
GGAGCGCCTGAAAGCTGCCGAGGTCACCGAGATCTGCATGGCGGGCGCGGTGCGCCGCCCCAGTATCGACCCTTCGGCCATTGATGCCGCCACGATGCCGCTGGTTCCGGTGCTGCAGGCAGCGCTGGCTGCTGGCGATGACGGGGCTTTGCGGGCCATTATCGGCATTTTCGAACAGGCCGGGTTCACAGTGCGTGCCGCGCATGAAGTGGCACCGGACTTGTTGATGTCCGAAGGCGTGCCGACCAAGGTGCAGCCGGGCGAATTGGACAAGGCGGATGCTGCGCGGGGTGCCGAGATTGTTGCCGCCATGTGTGCAGCGGACATCGGCCAGTCCTGCGCCGTGCGCAAGCGGCAGGCAATCGCGGTTGAAAACATCTTTGGCACCGACTGGATGCTGGCCTCATTGCTGCAGCGTCCGGACGGGCAGGGCGGTTTGCTGTTCAAGGCACCAAAGCCGGCGCAGGACCGCCGTGCTGACCTTCCCACTATCGGCGCCGGGACAGTGGAGGCCGCCGCCAAGGCGGGGCTGTCTGGCATTGTGCTGGAAGCCGGCGGCGTGATCGTGCTGAACCAGGATGCGGTGATTGCGGCCTGCGACCGTCTGGGCCTGTTCCTGTGGTTGCGTGTGGGATGAGCCTTCGGGTTTTCATTCTGGCAGGGGAGCCTTCGGGCGACCGTCTGGGCGGGGCTTTGATGGCCGGGCTGAAGCAGCTGGAACCGGACGTCAGCTTTGACGGCATTGGCGGTGCGCTGATGGCGGAGCAGGGGCTGGCCTCACGGTTTCCGATGGATGAGCTGTCGGTTATGGGGCTGGCCGAGGTGCTGCCTAAGTACCGCCACCTGAAGCGCCGGATCCGGGAAACGGCGGATGCGGTTCTGGAAACCAGGCCGGATGTGGTGATTACCATCGACAGCCCGGACTTTTCCCTGCGGGTGGCCCGGCTGGTCAAAGACCGCAGCAATATCCGTACCGTGCACTACGTGGCGCCCTCGGTCTGGGCCTGGCGGCCAAAGCGGGCGGAGAAGATGGCGCAAGTCATCGACCATGTTCTAGCACTCTTGCCGTTTGAGCCGCCATATATGGAAGCCGCAGGGATGGACTGCGACTTTGTGGGGCATCCGGTGGTGGCGGAACCGCAAGCCACGGAAGCGGAGATAGCAGCCTTTCGCGCGGAGTTTGGCTTGGGACGCGCACCGTTTGTTCTGGCGCTGCCCGGCTCACGGCGCTCGGAAGTGTCGCGGCTGGCGCCGGACTTCGGGGCGGCCCTGAAACGGTTTTCAAAAACGCATCCGGACTATCAGGTGGTTGTCCCTGCCGCCGCATCGGTTGCAGGGCTGGTTGTGGAGGCTTTGCAAGGCTGGCCCGAGGGCACTGTCCTGATCGACCCGAACAAATTTAATCCTGCCACGGCCAAGGCCCACAAACGCGCCGCCTTTGCTGCGGCGGATCTGGCGCTGGCCGCCTCCGGCACGGTGTCGCTGGAACTGGCTGCCACGGCAACTCCGATGGTGATTGCCTACAAGTTCCAATGGCTGACCTGGCAGATAATGAAGCGTATGGCACTGATTGACACCGTGACGCTGGTCAACCTGGTGAGCGATACCCGCGTGGTGCCCGAATGCCTGGGGCCGGAGTGCACGCCGGAAAACATCGCAGCCCGGCTGGCCGCGGTGGCAGCAGATCCCGACGCGCAATTGGAGGCCATGGAGGTGACCATGCAATGTCTTGGCAAGGGCGGTGAAGAGCCCGGCCTGCGGGCGGCGCGGGCTGTCATGGACCGTCTCCCCCAGATGTAAGGCCAAGGCGCGCCGGAGACTGACGCCTCCGCCGCGCGGCTTTCGGTAGCGCGGGCGCTGCGCCTCCGCGCGGGGCGTGCCGCCCAAGCACAGCAAAACATTTGCGGACCGGCAGCATGATGCGGTGGATTTGATTCTGCGGAGAAGCGCCTGAGGGCAGGACCTGCCTCAGGCGCTGTTGGATTTTTTACAAGGATTGCCGGGGCAAGGAAGGCGCAATTGGCCGGCAGCGCGCCTCAGTAGCCGCGCCAGATCCAGCCGCCGCCAAAGATGCGGGAGCCTTCATTTGCATAAAACACGCAGGCCTGACCGGGAGAGACGCCTTCTTCCGGCGTCAGCAATTCCACCTCGGCGGTTGTGTCCGACAGCGGCCGGATGATCGCCTCCCGAGGCGGGCGGGTGGACCGGACCTTGACCTTCACGTGCCATTCCTTGCGAGAGGTGAAAGGGTCATCCCCAAGCCAGTTGATTTCGCGCACCGGGATGGTGCGGGTGGCCAGCAGCTCCTTGGGGCCGACAACTACTTGCTTCTTGTCTACGTCCAGCTTCACCACATACAGCGGCTCGGAAAGCCCGCCGATGCCCAAGCCGCGGCGCTGGCCGATGGTATAGTGCAGGACTCCGTCATGGCGGCCCAGCACCCGGCCGTCGGAATGCACGATGTCACCCGGTTCAGCGGCGCCGGGGCGCAGTTTTTCGATCACCCCAGCATAGTTTCCGTCCGGCACAAAACAAATGTCCTGACTATCCGGTTTGTCAGCCACGGCCAGCCCGTATTGCGCTGCCATCTCCCGCGTTGCGTCCTTGGAGGGCAGATGACCCAGTGGAAAGCGCAGATAATCCAGTTGTTCCGGCGTTGTGGAGAACAGAAAATAGCTCTGGTCGCGGTTTGCATCCTCAGCCGAGTGCAGCTCCGGCCCGTTCGCCCCCATCATGCGCTGGATGTAATGACCGGTGGCCATGCAGTCGGCCTCCAGATCCTTGGCAGTCTCCAGCAGGTCCTTGAACTTCACGCGCTCATTGCAGCGGATGCAGGGCACCGGGGTTGCACCGGCCAGATAACTGTCGGCGAACTCGTCAATCACCGCATCCTTAAAAATGTTCTCATAATCCAGGACGTAATGCGGGAAGCCGCGTTCCTCGGCCACCCGTCGTGCGTCGTGGATATCGATGCCGGCGCAGCAGGCGCCCTTCTTGGCCAGCGCAGCGCCGTGATCATAGAGCTGCAGCGTCACGCCGACCACGTCATAGCCCTGATCGGCCAAGTATGCAGCAACAACAGAGCTGTCGACGCCGCCCGACATAGCCACCACCACCCGGGTTTCCGAGGGCGGTTTGGCAA
>NZ_LUKH01000280.1:0-3142 GCF_001593695.1 Leisingera sp. F5
AAGATCGGCTGTTCGGCGTATACGCTGAATGAGTGGGTTAAGAACGCAAAAGTCGACAACGGCCAACGGGCGGGTGTTCCAACTGATGTCGCCGACAGTGCGGGTCGTTCGCGCAGCGATCAAATGAAGGCGCTGGAGCGGGAAAACCGCGAGCTGCGCCAGGCGAACGAGATCCTCCGCAAGGCATCGGCGTATTTTGCGATGGCGGAGCTCGACCGCCGGTCGAAGTGATGGTGTCTTTCATAGACATGCATCGCGCGGAGCATGGGGTCGAGCCGATCTGCACAATACTGCCGATTGCCCCTTCCACGTATTACGAGCACCTGGCGAAGCGGGCTGACCCGGCCCGGTTGCCGGACCGTGCCCGGCGTGACAAGGCCCTGCGGCCCGAGATCCTGCGTGTTTTTGAAGAGAACTGGCGGGTCTATGGCGTGCGGAAGGTCTGGCGGCAATTGCAGCGGGAAGGTTTCGACGTCGCTCGCTGCACGGTGGCCCGGCTGATGAGGAGTATGGGTATTCAAGGCGCTCGCCATTGTCCTCGGACCAATGGCGGACAAAAGCTCGCTCCGGGGCAAGCCGCACAAAACCACGGTGCCCGACAAAAAGGCCCCGTGCCCCCTCTCGCACATGCTGCGCATGTGCTGCCGGGCAGTGGATGGACAAGGTAAACCGGCAATTCCGTGTACCCGCGTCCAACATGCTCTGGGTCAGCGATTTCACCTATGTTGCCACCTGGAAAGGGTTTGCCTATGTCGCCGCTCGCCATTGGGCTCGAACCAATGGCGCCTTCAATGGCTCGCTCATTGATGCCTATGCCCGCAAGATTGTCGGCCCCCTCTCGGCAGCATGCTTCGCATGCGCCTGCCGGGTAATGGATGCGCTGGAGCAGGCTGTTCATGAACGGCGGCCGACAAAGTCGATGGGGCTTGTTCACCATTCCGACCGCCGTTCTCGGCGATGCTGGCATCGCCTGTCACGCAGTGGGTCAGCCAATACCTTCGATCAGATACACAGGGCGGTTGGGAGAAGCTGGTATCGAACCCTCTGTGGGCAGCGTTGGAGACAGCTATGAGTTCAAGCAGATCCGCGCAGCGGATCAAATGATCTGGGGGATCATTTGAAGGCGCAGAACGCGCTGGCCGAAACGATCAACGGTCTTTTCAAGGCCGAGGTCATTTATCGCCGGGGGCCTTGGCGCAACTTCGAGGCGGTGGAATACGCAACACTCGAATGGGTGGAATGGTTCAACAACCGCCGTCTGCTTGAGCCTATCGGGACCATTCCGCCGACAGAAGCAGAGGCCAATTTCTACGCCGCTCTGGAAACTGAGGAAATAGCTGCGTAACTAAGTGAAATCAGCCTCCGGCAAACCCGGTGCGGTTCAATCACTGACCACGCCGAGTTAACTGCTTGCTCATCCTCTTCGGCGGTCAGCGCTTCCTGCACGGCGTGTGCCGCGTTCTTCGCGTGATCTTCAAGATTGAAAACATCGATCTGCTCAAGGTTCCACTCCTGCAAAGATTGGTTGCCTGGGAGGCCTGACATCTCCACGACACCCTCAATCACGCCGTCGAGGGACATATTGTTGGGTGGTGCATTGTTCAGGAGGCGCAGACCCGCAAAAAGCAACGTTTCATATGCCAACCGGAAAATGTAGCAGTGTCCCAAGGGCTGGTGTAATTTCCGCCGGTAGCGCGGGCTGAGCGGAGCCTTCGCGTAGCGAAGCGATGCCCGCGCGGGTCGCTTGGCGGCCATGGTTGTTCTTCGGCTAAGGTTTGGTTTGCCGACCTGACTTTGACCGAGGAGTTCAACCATGACCAAGGACAGCCTATCAGAGACCGCAGCCCTGCGCGCGCTTTTGCCGGGGACCTCCGATACCCGGCTGCTGGCCGAGATGCTCGGCTTCGTCGCCGGCCGTCTCATGGCGCTGGATGCCGGCCAGCTCTGCGGCGCCGGGGCGCACGAACGCAGCGCCGAACGCGTGAACCGCCGCAACGGGTACCGAGCCAGGGCCTGGGAGACGCGCGCCGGGACAGTCGGCGTGAAGATCCCGAAGCTGCGCAAGGGCAGCTGCTTCCCCGAGTTCCTGGAGCCCCGCAGGGCGGCGGAGAAGGCGATGACGGCTGTCATCCAGGAGGCCTGCGTGCAGGGCCTGCCGGCGCGCCCGGCAGACGGCCTGGTCAAGGCCATGGGTATGACCGGCGTTTCGAAGAGCCAGGTCTCACGGCTCTGCGGCGAGATCGGCGAAAGGGCCGACGCGTTCCTGAACCGCCCGCTGGAAGGCGAATGGCCTTGCCTCTGGCTCGACGCTACCTGCATCAAGGTCCGCCGCTCTGGCCGCATTGTCAGCGTCGCGGCCATAGTGGCTGCGGCGGTCAACCTGGACGGCCGCCGCGAGGTTCTGGGCCTCGCCGTCCAGCCCGGCGAGGCAGAGGTCTTCTGGGACGAATTCCTGCGCTCTCTCGCCGATCGCGGCCTGCGCGGCACACGGCTGATCATCGCCGGCGACCACAAGGGCCTGAAGGGCGCGGCAGCCAAGGTGCTCGCCGCAACCGTCCAGCGCTGCCGCGTGCATTTCATGCGCAATGCACTGGCTTGCGCCGGCAGGAAGGGCCGCCCGCTCGTCACCGCCGCGCTTCGAACCGCCTTCGATCAGGACACGCTCGCGGCGTCGAAAGAGCACTGGGCCAAGCTGGTCGACGCGTTCGAACCGCGCCATTCTAAGCTCGCAGAGCTGATGCGCCACGCGGAAGAGGGCGTATTGGCCTGCAAGGGTTTTCCCAAGGATCATTGGCCGAAAATCCACAGCACCAACCCGCTTGAGCGTCTGAACAAGGAGATCAAGCGCCGGACCAACGCCGTGGGAATCTTTCCCAGCGAGGCCGCGGTGACGCGCTTGGTCGGCGCCCTGATGCTGGAGCAAAACGATGAGCGGGCGATCACCCGGCGCTACATGACACTGGAAACCGCCGCCGCCATTTGCGGCACTGACCCCATGGACCCGGCGACTATCGCCGCCCTGTAGCTGCGGCCGGGCCAAGGCCGAAGAGCAAAGTTGCACCAGTGCCCGGGACACTATCATCCTTCTTTGTCAACATGACCTAATGATGACGTGGCCGGGGCGATTGGCGCAGCGCATTTC
>NZ_LUKH01000281.1:0-3129 GCF_001593695.1 Leisingera sp. F5
CCGCTGTCCTGCATCTCCACCCCGGCAATCATCCGCAGCGTGGTGGATTTGCCGCAGCCCGACGGCCCCAGCAGGCAGGTCACCTGCCCCGCCTGGATCTGCAACGAGACATCGTCCACCACCGCACGCCCCTCAAAGAAGCGCTTGATGTTGCGGATCTCCAGACGCGGCGGCGTTTGCGTGCTGATCAGGTCGGCGGGGGCAGTGTTCATGGGGCCTCGGGGCTGTTTTCCGCGCGATACGCTGGGGTCACGCCGGGATAGCAACCCTGTCGCAGGGCCGCAAGCCGCTCTAGCAGCAGTCCGGTGCGGCACCGTCCTGTTCCAGCCCGTTGAAGGGTGAATTGCCGCCGCAGCCCGCAAATATCCCGTAGTGGGTATCAAACGAGCCGATAAACTCGAAATGCTCTGCAAGGCGGCTGTCCTGCAGCATCATCCAGGTGTTGCCGCAGACCGGGGCCACCTTGCCCGCCTCGATCACATGATGATCATCCAGCGCAAACACATGCGGCGCGTGTTCGATGGTGCCCTTGTAGATCACCGCCTGACCGTAATCTTCGCAGGCAGGCTCCAATGCTGCCAGCTTGAACAGCCGGTAGGTGGCCGACAGGAACTTCAGCGGTTGCACCCGTTTCTCCAGCACCGGGTTCTCGACCGTCAGCATCCGCGCGGTCACCATCCGCGGATCCCTGAAACCCGATGCCTTAGCGATCGACAGAAAGTCGTTCCAATAAAGCGCCCCGGACAGGCATTCCCCGTACAGCACCTCGTCCTCGGCCAGTGCCTGCGGCACCCGGCGGTCGGCGTAGACATCCGAGAAATACATCTCGCCGCCCTCTTTCAGCAGATGATGCGCACCGCGCAGCACCGCGCCCTTGTCGGTGGCCAGGTTGATCACGCAGTTGGAGACGATGATGTCAAACGAGCCCGGCTCCAGGCCCAGCTCCTTCAGCTGTTCGATGTAACCGTGATGAAATTCGACGTTGGACTTGGCATAGCCAAAGGCCTCGGCGTGGTAATCCTGATGGCGCCGCGCCACCTCCAGCTGCGCCGCGGTCATGTCGATGCCCACCACCTTGCCGGTCTCGCCCACCAGTGCGGACAAAGCATAGACATCGCGGCCCGCGCCGCAGCCGAGGTCAAGGATCCTTGCGCCCTCCAGCGCCTCTGGCGCGATCAGACCGCAGCCGTAATAGCGGGTCAGCACTTCGTCGTGGATCTTCGACAGCACCGCCTTCACATGGTCCGGCATGGCATCCGGCGTGCAGCAGGCGTTGGTCTGCAAGTCCTCGCTGCCCTGCAGCACCTCGCCATAATAATTCTGCACGTTTTCATGTTTCATGGGAGCGCCTTTTCTGATGGTTCCACACCATTGGGATAGCGGCCCCTAGGCACCCGGGCAATCGGGCCGGCGGGAGGTCTGACGCAACTGTGAAGGAGCGTGCGATACTGAGTTCTGAGGGCGGTGCCCGTCCGCGGGCGCAAGCGAAGCCCCCGCCCGTCGTGCTGAAAGCACGCCTCCGGCATGACGGGGGCGGAAGAGCGCTGCCCGGCGGTGCCGCCGGGCGGATTGAGAATTATCTACCCTTCCGGCAGCAGCTCAAACGCCGCCTTGGCCCTCACCTTGCCATTCACCATCAGCTCGATCCGGTGCGGCCCGGGCACCAGCTTGAAGGTTGTCGCATCACCCTTCAGCTTGTGCTTCTTGCCCAGCTTCAGCGTGCCGCCGGTGATCCTCGCCTGCTTCAGCTTGAACACCTTGGCCGAGGCCTTGCCGCCAGGGCGCTGGAAATGCAGGATATAGTCAACCAGCACCGGCGCGCCCGCCGCACCTTCCAGCCGGCAGGAGAAATCCAAGGCCTCACCGATGCGCACCGTCTCCGGCGCCTGGATCAACGCCTTCAATGACAGATCCGGATCAAATCCTAGCATCGCCATCGCCCGCGGATGGCCAGCCTTGACCAACCCGCGCAAGGCATGGGAGGTCATCCAGTCCAGTTCCTTGCGGTCCTGCACCCCAGCTTTGTGCCAGCCCTCTAAGCGGTCCATCACCAGATCCGGGTCCTTTTTGGCGATGTCGTTCAAATGATTGGCTACCGAGCGGGTGACATAGCGGGTGCCGTCCCGGTGCAGCTGGTCCAAGAGCGGCAGCGGCTCCGCCAATTGCAGCCCGACCGCCTCGCCCCAGGGCAGCCGCGGCCGGCTGCCTTCGCTGACCAGCCGCCGCACGTGGTAGCTGGAGTGCCCGGCCCAGTCCTGCATCCGCGCCAGCACTTCGGCGGGCCAGCGGTTCAGAAAGGGGCGGACCGCCCATTCCATCGAAAACCGTTGGGTGATCTCCTCCAGCAGGTCCAGCGACAGGCCGCAGTGCGCCTCCACACCTCGCGTAGCGACATACTCCCCCAAGGGGGCAAAGATGAAATCACCGAAATCATCATCCGTCTTGTCCGGGTCCAAGGGCGGCGGCAGCGCCCTGAGCAGGACCGGCGCGGCCTTTGGCAAAGCCTCCGGCAGGTGATCCGCCAGCACATCGGCAATCAGCGTGATCCGCTGCTTCAGCTCCAGCGCCGGCAGCTCCGCCATGACCTGTGCTTCGAATGCATCGGCGTCAAACCCAGGCTCAGCCGCGGCAAAAAGGCCCGCCAGGTAGCGGACCTTGTCGCGGTTGAACAGCTGGTCCTTCAGGGAAAACCCGCTGGCCATGCTGCGCTCCTTACATCGTGGTATTGGTGGCGCCGCCGTCCAGCAGGATGTTCTGCCCGACCATGAAGCCCGCGTGCTGCGAGCACATGAAGGCACAGGTGGCGCCGAACTCAGCCCGCGTGCCATAGCGGCCCGCCGGAATGGTGGCACAGCGCTGCGCCTTGGCTTCCTCGGGCGTGATCCCCTGCGCCTTGGCGGCACCGCCATCCAGCGACACCGCACGGTCGGTGGCATGAATGCCCGGTTGCAGGTTGTTGATGATGACCCCCTTGCCGGCCACTTGACGCGCGGTGCCCGCGACATAACCGGTCAGGCCCGCGCGCGCTGCGTTCGACAGCCCCAGCACCGGGATCGGCGATTTGACCGACACCGAAGTGATATTGACAACCCGACCCCAGCCGCAGTCGATCATGCCCGGCACCAGCGC
>NZ_LUKH01000282.1:0-3121 GCF_001593695.1 Leisingera sp. F5
TCCTTCAGATGGGCGGCCAGCCAGTCGGTGGAAACCAGCGTCTTCGGATCATCCTGCATCAAAGCGTCTCCCTTTCTGCGCATGCGCCATGGGTACATCCGGCGGCACAGCGGTGCAAGACCGCGCCGCCCTCTACCTGCGGTTACAAAAATCTTGCGGGCCTTTAACGGAGCGGTAATAACATGGACCCCAGTTTCAGCATTTCCTTGCAAAGGCCCTTTGTATGTCCGGTTTCCGCAGTTTCTTTGCAGCTTTTCTGATTGCGGCGGGCATGTTCAGCCCCGGCGCCTTGCGCGCAGAATGTTTCAAAATCGGAAAAACATGCATTGGCAGCAATGACTTGAAGGCAAAGGTCCGGGTTGGAAACCACACACCGGACTTGCAGGGGCTGATCCAGTTCACTGAGCTGACCGATCTTACACTGATGGCCGACCTGCGGTTCAAGGATCCTGTCGATCTGTCCCCCCTCTCCGCGATGCCAAAGCTGGAAAGACTGGCCTTGGTCAACATCACCGCACCGGGCCTTGCACCGCTGACCCGGCTGCCGGGACTGAAGCGGCTCAGCCTTGATTCTGTCCGCGCACCCGACTTTACCCGTCTGGCCCGGATGACACAGCTTGAGCATCTCTCGATCTGGGGCGCCGGGGACGTCACCGACCTGTCCTTTGCCAGCAGCCTGACCCGGCTGCAGAGCCTGAACATCGCGGATTCCGGTGTGTCCGACCTAAGCCCGCTGTCAGGCCTCACCGGGCTGGAAGTCTTTCTTGCCTTCAACACCCAGATCTCTGATCTTGGCCCGCTGGCGGGTGCCAACCTGCAGGTGGCCTGGATCTCCAATTGCCCGGTCCAAAGCGTGGCCGCGCTGGCCGCCTCCGACCGGCTGGAGATGCTGCGCGCCGATGGAACCCAGCTGAAAACCCTGGACGGACTGCAGGGGAAACCTGCACTGCACACCCTGATCCTGTCAGACACGCAGGTGGCGGACCTGACCCCGATAATGGAGGCAACCGGTCTGAAGGAGCTGGCCTTGGACGGAACCCGGATCAGCGACATCACACCGCTGAGCGGGCTGGACGCGCTGCACAAGCTGAACCTGACAGACACGGCAGTCTTCAGTCTTGCGCCGCTGGCGGGCAAAAACCTGCGTGTGCTGTCGCTCACCAATACTGCCGTGTCCAGCCTTGCTGCGGTGGCGAACATGGAGACCCTTTGGGACTTCAGCATTTCCGGAACAGCCGTCACCGATCTCACCCCGCTTAAGAACCTTAAAAAGCTCTCGATTCTCCGGGCGATCGGCTTGCCCGTCGAGGCGCTGCAGCCGCTGCTTGAAGTTGAAAACCTGCGGATCGTCTTTGCCGGCCCAGACTTCGAGTCGCACAAGCGCCTGCTTGGGAAAGAGAAAATCGCCCAGTACATCGCAGCCACCCCCTAGCAGGTACAGTTTCGGCGTCATCTGCACCGGCGATGATCTTCGCCCGCCAGTGCAGCGTCCGGTAAGACCATGCGCGGCAGCCGCGGCGGCACATCAACCTCCTGCGGCAAGGGGCAGGTCGCGACAGTCAGACAGCCGTACCCTATACCACCACCCGCAACCGGGGTGATCGAGCGCGGCCCGCTGCGGGACCGGCAGAAAACCGGTAGGCAAAGGCTAGGCCCGCCTGGATCACTTGCGGTTCCATCTTTCCGCCGGCAACCTCCGCCACTGCCGCGCGCGCTTGGCCCGTTTGATCCCGGCGCATGTGGTGCAGCATCCGCAAAAGCGCGGCTTCGTCCGGTGTCACCTTGCCGAGGTGGTCCAGATCGAAGGGATCAATGAAACCGAACTGACCGCTCCGGCTGTTCAGCGCCGCGCGCACAACCTTCATCAGCGCCAGCGCCGCCGGCAGGCCGATTGCCTCGCCCCAGCGCTCAGCCGCCACGATATAGGCCTGCTGCCAGGCCTGCCCCGCCGGCTCTTGGTAGCTCAGCATAAAATGCCGCAGCACCGGCAGCAGCCCGGCCTCAAACTCATCAAATTCATGCGCCGCCAGCGGCACACCGGGCCGGACCGCGGTCTCAGGCAAAGGAACATTCATGCGCTTTTCCCACAATTGAAGGCTGGGCAACAGCCGGGCCGCCCTCTCCGTCCGGGCGTGATCCAAAAGCGAATCTGCTGGGCAACGCATTTCTGACTTAATTAGTCAGATACCACAAGCATTCCTGCAGACCGGGATCAGCCCCGGCAGCGGCCGCCGCCTGCAAGGGAGTGCCAGGCAGAATAACACCCAAGCCGTGGCACGCATCGATACCAGCGCGCAGGGGTGCAATCCCTGCTTCTTTCTGATTGGAAATACCCCGGGTGACTTGGCCGCCAGGCCAAGAGGGCAGCGCCCTCTCCCTGATCAGCGCGCGTCCTTTAGCAGCCGCTGCTTCTGGCGGGACCAATCGCGCTTGGCCTCACTCGCCCGCTTGTCGTGGTTCTTCTTACCCTTGGCGATGCCCAGCTTGATCTTGGCGCGGCCCTTGTGGTTGAAGTACAAAACCAGCGGCACCAGGGTCATCCCTTTGCGCTGGGTGGCGTTCCACAGATCCGACAGTTCTTTGCGCGATACCAGCAGCTTGCGGCGGCGGCGCTCTTCATGCTTAAAGAGCTTGGCCTGCTCGTAAGGCGGAATATAGGCGTTCACCAGCCACAGCTCGCCGTTCTCCACCGCAGCATAGCTGTCTGCGATGTTGGAACCGCCCCCGCGCAGCGCCTTGACCTCGGACCCCTCCAGCATAATGCCGCATTCGATATCATCTTCGATCGCATAATCGAACCGCGCCCGCCGACTCTCGGCGATCACTTTGTAATTCGGGTCGGATGTCTGCTTCTTCTTGGCCATGGGAGGCAGATGTAAGGCGGAGCGGCGGCGGGCGCAAGGCGCGCTTCACGGCTTGCGGCTGCGCAGCAGCGTGAAAACACCACTGCCGACAATCACTGCGCTGCCGATCAGGGTCAGCGAATCGGGCTGCTCGCCAAATACCAGCACCCCCAGCACCATGGCAAAGATCAACCTGGTATAGCGGAACGGCGCAACCACCGAGATTTCCCCCGCCCGCATCGCCCCCGACAAGGCGTTATAGGCAATGACCCCGATCA
>NZ_LUKH01000283.1:0-3109 GCF_001593695.1 Leisingera sp. F5
CACTGGTGGCAGTGTAGTGGCTGAGCCGGGCCAGTGAGTAATCGATGCGCTGCGCGGTGAACAGAGCCAACGGTCCGGTGCCATTAGGCGGCTGATAGGTGCCGTTGACGATGTCGTCATTGGTGGTCGACAGATCCGGCACGTCAAACACGTCGCGCAGGGTGAACCCGGCTGCACCGTCCTGCGGCACCGTCAGATCGGGGCGCGAAGCAACGGCGAAATGCACCGGGATTGGAGTCTTAGAGACATCAATGGTCACTGGCTGGCCGTGGTTGCGGATCAGCAAGTTGATCTGCTGGATCAGGTAATTGCGGAACAGGTCCGGCCGCGTCACCGTGGTGGCATGGGTGCCAGGCGCAGAGACATGACCAAAGCTGAGGCGGCTGTCCACCTGGGCAAAACTCGTGGTGGAGAACCGGATCTCCGGGTAATAGGCGCGGATGCGCTGGTTGTCCGGCGCCCCGTCAGCCATTGCACGGCTGAATTCCTCGCAGATGAAGCCGGTGGCCTGCCGGTAAAGCAACTCAAGCCGGTCCACCGCTTCGGTTGCGTCGTTGAACGTTTCGGTCGGCGGGTGGCCAGGGTGTTTTGTTGTTATCATTGAGCAGGCTCGATTACCGGGATTTTCTGGAAAGTGCGCACGTCGACTAGACCAAGGTCGGAAATCCTCAGCTCCGGGATCACGACCAGGGCCAGCAACGAGTGCTGCATATAGGCATTATTCAGGCTGCAGCCGCAGGCCTCCATCGCCTCCATCATGACTTGTGCCTTGGCGGCCACGTCGGTTGCGGGGCTGTCGGACATCAGACCGGCAATCGGCAGCTCGACCAGAGCCAGTTCCTTGCCGTCCTTGTAAAGGGTGATACCGCCTCCCACTTGGGCCAGGCGGTTGGCCGCCAGCGCCATCTCGTCGCGATCGGTGCCAACGACGATCATGTGGTGGCTGTCATGCGCCACAGTGGAGGCCATTGCCATCTTACCCTGGTAGCCGAAGCCCGAGACAAAGGCGTTGGTGACTCCGCCTGTGGCGCGGTGGCGCTCGACCAGGGCGATCTGGCAGACATCGCCAGCGCCCTCGACCAGCCCGTCCACCACCGGAAGTTCTGCCTGTAGCGCCTTGGTCGGGGCTTGGTTTTCGACCACGCCGATCACATTGGCGGTGACCGCATTGGCGCCCTCGGGCGCGGCAAGTCCAAAGTCTTTCGCCGTCAGTTCGTGACCCAGATGCACGGTGCCACGGGCGCTGGCGGGCCAGTCGTAATGGGGACAGTCGACTTTGATAGAGCCTGATTCTGCGACGATCTGCCCGCGGGAGATGACAACTTCGACAGGCAGTTCGCGCAAGTCCGAGGTCAGGATCACATCGGCACGGCGGCCGGGAGTGATGGAGCCGATCTCCCGCTCCAGCCCGAAATGGGTGGCGGTGTTGATGGTGGCCATCTGCAGTGCAATTACCGGATCGCAGCCGCAGGCAATCGCGTGGCGCACCACCCGGTTCATATGGCCGTCATTGACCAGGGTGCCGGAGTGGCAGTCGTCGGTGCAAAGGATGAAATTGCGCGGGTCCAGCCCCTTTTCCGTCACCGCAGTGATCTGGCTTTCTACGTCATACCAGGCCGAGCCCAGCCGCATCATCGACCGCATCCCCTGGCGGACACGTGCAATGGCGTCGGCCTCGCAGGTGCCCTCGTGGTCATCCGCCGGACCGCCGGCCACATAGGCGGCGAAATCAGGGCCGAGGTCTGGGGAGGCATAATGGCCGCCCACTGTCTTGCCCGCGCGCTGAGTGGCGGCGATTTCAGCCAGCATCTCGGGGTCGGCATTGGCGACGCCGGGGAAATTCATCATCTCCCCCAGGCCGATTATGCCCGGCCAGTTCATCGCCTTTGCCACATCTTCGGCCGAGATTTCATAACCGGTTGTCTCCAGCCCTGGTGCCGAAGGCGCGCAACTGGGCATCTGGGTGAAGATGTTGACGGGCTGCATCAGCGCCTCGTCATGCATATAGCGCACCCCGTCCAGACCCAGAACATTGGCGATCTCATGCGGGTCGGTGAACATCGAGGTGGTGCCGTGCGGGATCACCGCGCGGGCGAATTCCGCCGGGGTCAGCATACCGCTCTCGATGTGCATATGGGCATCGCACAGGCCGGGGATCATGTAGCGGCCACGCGCCTCTATGATCTGCGTCTCCGGTCCGGTGCAATAAGAGGCATCCGGTCCGACATAGGCAATGCGGCCGGCCTTGATCGCAATATCATGGCCCGGCAGCTGCTCGCGGGTGTGGACATTGACCCAGATACCCTGCCGGATCACTGTATCCGCCGGCACGCGGCCGGCTGCGACGTCGATCAATTGAGGGGCGGAGTCGGGCCAGCTTGGAAAAATGTTTTCTGACATATTCCAATTGTTCCGATTGCGCGCGGGAAGGCAAGCGGATTGCTGGCTTTGCCATCAAAGCTTCATACGGGCGGTGGAAAGGCGCCGAGGGCTGACGCAATTGGCGTTGCCGCCGGGCGGTTTGCGGGGAAAACTGGGCTCATGGATTATGAAACAATAGATGCGGACAGTTTCGGCCGCTCCCTGCGCGGGATCGGGCTCAATCTACTGGTGCGGGATGTTTCGGCAGAAATAACCTTTTTAGAGACTGTTTTTGATATGAGAGGCCATCAGGTAAGCAAGGATTTTGCTATCGTCACCTATGGCGGTCAGGTCTTTCAGCTGCACAGCGACGGCACCTATGCGGAAAATCCGCTGCTGGAGCTGCTGCCGGATAACCCGCCGCGCGGGGCCGGGATTGAGATCCGCCTGTATGATACCGACCCGGATGAGGCTGTCGACCGGGCAGAGGCGACGGGATTCGCCATTCTGCAGGCGCCCGCGGACAAGCCGCATGGCCTGCGGGAGGCATATATCCTGTGTGAAAACGGCTACGCCTGGGTTCCAAGCCGGCCGAAAGGGTAAGCGGCGGGAATTCCTACCCTTTCCACTGAAAGAACGCCGGTCCATGCTGGCGGTATCTTTTGGATGCCATGAGGGACCGCTGATGCATGCCATTGCCGACACAATCGCGCTGGTCAAGGAGGGAGTGCTGACTGCGGGTCAGGCC
>NZ_LUKH01000284.1:0-3105 GCF_001593695.1 Leisingera sp. F5
GCACAGAATGTACGAAGCATTGATCCTGGGAGTCTTGTTGCTGGCCGGCGCCTCGGCAAGTGCTTATGACTTCGACTTGCCGCTGCCGGAAGAGGAACTGCCAGACACCGAGCCGACGGAACATTCAGATCGCCTGCAGCTTGGCGAGGAGGCCGACAGCATTGATGCCGGCAGCGGCAATGATCAGGTGCGCGCCGGCGGCGGCGATGATACGGTTTCCGGTGGCCTGGGGCTGGACATCCTGCAAGGCGAGGGCGGCGCGGACCAGCTGTCAGGCGGTGAATTCCACGACATTCTGCTGGGCGGTGCGGGCGCGGATGTGCTGGACGGCGAAGGCGGCAAGGATATCCTGTTTGGCGGTACCGGCGACGACACGCTGATGGGCGGCGACTGGGACGATGTATTGGCTGGCGGGGAAGGTTCGGACGACTTGTCTGGCGGCCGCGGCAACGACAATCTCTTTGGGGTCAGCGTGGACCCGGAACCGGATGCCGGGACACTGAAATCCTTGCGCGACGGCACGGAGCTGGCGGAGAATATTTTTGCCCTGTCGGCAGATGACGAAGCAGACACTCTGGACGGCGGCGAGGGCAATGATTTCCTAGCCTTGGGGGCAGGGGACTCCGCCCATGGGGGCAGCGGCAAGGACGTGTTCGAACTGCACCTCGACCAGGGCACAACCGGCGTAGCCACGATCGAGGATTTTGAGGCCGGAGCCGATACTGTTCGGGTAGCTGGCGGGAATTCCGGCGACTTCAGCGTCCAGCATGAGGAAGACAGCGGCGATGCGCTTGTCCTGGCGGATGGGAAACTGGTTGCAAGGCTGAAGGGGGCCGGGGACAGTTTTGTCTTGGAAGACCTGGGCTTTTCGGGCAATGCATCCGCAAATGCGGGCCAACCAGGCCTGTAATACCATCGGATTGTGCATGCAACTGCAGCCCTGACTATTGTTTCATATTTGGGGACATACCGTTTACGGCAATTTTTAGGCAAATTCACAACAAAATCTGGACCAATTTGAGGAATTCCCGTAGCTGAGTTGTAGCGAATTTCAGCTTTCTACTTTTGGGGGATTAAATGATTGGCGCACTTGTTTTAAGCACATTGGCAGTTGCCGGCCTGGCGATCAGCTTTGACGACGGCGATGATAACGCGCCCGAGCCTGATCCCATTGACGAAAACCCTGAACCCGTACTGCCGGATAGCGTTGGCACGGACGGCCCGGATGATCTGATCCTGGGCGATGAAGACGATGTTGTGGACGCGGGAACCGGGGCCGACCGGGTGCAATCCGGCGGCGGCAATGATCAAATCTCTGGCGGCGAGGGCAAAGACACCGTCCTGGCAGGCGACGGCAGCGACACCGTGTCCGGCGGTGCGTTTCATGATCTGATTTACGGCGGCAACGGCAATGACGTTCTGTCCGGCGACGGCGGCCTCGACACGATTTTCGGCGAAGGCGGCAACGATACGCTGGACGGCGGCGACTGGAACGACTCGCTGGTTGGCGGCCTGGGTTATGACAGCCTGACAGGCGGTATCGGAAACGACGTGCTGATTGCCGGTGCAGGAAAAGATGTGGCCTATGGCGGCGAAGGCAATGACACTGTCTCCGGCGGCGAATTTCACGACATAGCCTATGGCGGTGCCGGAAACGACTCGCTGGCAGGCGATGGCGGCATTGACGTTCTGTTCGGAGATGAGGGCAACGATACGCTGGACGGCGGCGCCTGGGATGACGACCTGATCGGCGGCGACGGCGCGGATATTTTGAACGGCGGCGCCGGCAATGATGCCCTGAGCGGAGTAAACCTGACACGGGACCTGACGCCGGAAGAGATTGCCAGCCTGCGCGACCAGGAGGAGGGATCAACGCTTGAGGGCGTCGGCTTCTCCAAGGCGGATGACGGCGCCGATACGCTGGATGGCGGCGCGGGCAATGATTTCCTGCTGATGGGGGCCGGCGATACCGGAACCGGCGGCGAGGGTCAGGATGACTTCAGCCTGTACATGTCGCAGGACGCAACCGGTGTCATCACCATCACCGACTATACAGCCGGCGAAGATGTGGTTCAGCTGGTCTTTGACAATAGCAGCGAAACCGTGAATGCTGACGACTACAGCGTTGAAAACGATACGGAAACCGGCGATGCGCTGATCCTGCAGCAGGGCGAGGTTGTGGCCCGGCTGCTGGGGGCGGGCGAAACCTTTACCGCCGACGATCTGGTGCTGATCGACGCGGCCTAACCGCCGCAGCAACAAACCGAAAAAGGGCCTGCCGCAAGAAATTGCGGCAGGCCCTTTTTTATCAAATCAGGCTTGGCTATTACGCCTGTGCCGGCTTATCCGTTTGCTTCGCGGATCTTGTCGGCAGCGTCTTTGTCGAAGGTGATGCTGTTCTGTTCGAACATGCCGTCCAGTTCGCCTGACAGGGTCATCTCGGTGATGATGTCGCAGCCGCCGACAAACTCGCCCTTGATGTAGAGCTGCGGGATCGTCGGCCAGTCGGAATATTCCTTGATGCCGGAGCGGATGTCTTCATCCGCCAGAACGTTCACATCGGTGTAGTCCACGCCGATGTAGTTCAGCACTGCCGCCACGCGCGAGGAGAAGCCGCACTGGGGCATTTCCTTGGTGCCTTTCATAAAGAGCACCACGTCGCTGGCTTTGACGGTTTCGTCGATGCGGGATTTTACGTCGGTCATTGGTTTATGTCCTTTTCGTCGTGCCGCCGCGGGTGGACTGGCATAAAGTCGTTGAGCGCGAGATATGCCACAATGGGCAGCAATAAAAGGGCCGCAGCCGGAGAAACTTGATTTCCCGCAAATTCAAGCAGCCAATCCATTCCGTTACTCAGGCGCCTTGGTGGTCAGTGCCAGGGCGTGCAGCTCGCCGTCGGGGCCGTCCATCTTGCCTTTCAGCGCGGCATAGACGGCGCGCTGCTGCTGGACGCGGTTCTTGCCGCGGAAGCTTTCGTCGACAACCATTGCCGACATATGCACGCCGTCGGTGCCGGCCACCTGGATTTCAGCGTCGGGGAAGCTCTCGCGCAGCAGTTCTTCGATTTCGTGGGCTTGCATGGGCATCCGGGGAAGTCCTTTGTCT
>NZ_LUKH01000285.1:0-3103 GCF_001593695.1 Leisingera sp. F5
CGCTGAGCGAGCTGTTGCCCTTCAACATTGTGCGGATGCTGCATACCAACGCGCTGATCGTCTGGCTGCTTTTGGGCTTCTTCGGGGCTGCTTATTACCTGATCCCCGAGGAATCAGAACGCGAGCTGTTCTCAGTGAAACTCGCCTATATCCAGCTTGCAATTCTTGTCGTTGGCACGCTGGGCGCGGTGGGCTCTTACCTCGTTGGTATCCACGGCGGGCGGGAGTTCCTGGAACAGCCCCTGTGGGTCAAGTTCGGGATTCTGGTTGCGGCAGTGATATTCCTCGTGAACATC
Organism: Leisingera sp. F5; assembly: GCF_001593695.1. Lineage (NCBI taxonomy): Bacteria > Pseudomonadati > Pseudomonadota > Alphaproteobacteria > Rhodobacterales > Roseobacteraceae > Leisingera > Leisingera sp. F5. The sequence goes on from NZ_LUKH01000285.1 coordinate 297, forward strand.
TCGCTAACTGTGCTGGCGGGCCGCAAAACCGCGATCACCAACATCCTGCTGATGGGCCTGTGGCTGCTGTCGCTCCTGTGGGTGTTTGCCTTCATCAACCCCGACAACCTCAGCCTTGATAAGATGTACTGGTGGTTCGTCGTTCACCTGTGGGTGGAAGCCACCTGGGAGCTGGTGATGGCCGCGATCCTTGGCTACCTGATGCTGAAGCTGACCGGTGTTGACCGCGAAGTGGTGGAGAAATGGCTCTATGTCATCGTTGCCCTGGCGCTGTTCTCCGGCATCCTCGGCACCGGTCACCACTTCTTCTGGATCGGCACACCGGGATACTGGCAGTGGATCGGCTCGATCTTCTCGACCCTCGAAGTGATCCCCTTCTTCGCGATGATGAGCTTTGCCTTCGTCATGGTCTGGAAAGGCCGCAAGAACCACCCCAACAAGGCGGCACTGCTGTGGTCGCTTGGCGCCTCCACCGTAGCCTTCTTCGGGGCTGGCGTCTGGGGCTTCCTGCATACGCTGCACGGGGTGAACTACTATACCCACGGCACCCAGATCACCGCCGCCCACGGGCACCTGGCCTTCTACGGCGCCTATGTGGCGATGAACCTGGCGATGTTCACCTATGCGATGCCGCATCTGCGCAACCGCGATCCTTATAACCAGGTGCTGAACATGGCGTCCTTCTGGCTGATGACCGGCGGCATGGCCTTCATGACCTTCGTGCTGACCTTTGCCGGCACCATCCAGACCCACATGCAGCGCATCGTCGGCGACTACTACATGGACGTGCAGGACCAGCTGGGACTGTTCTACCTGATGCGTCTCGGTTCCGGCGCAGTGGTGGTCCTTGGCGCACTGCTGTTCATCTACGCAACTGTGGTGGTCCGCCGCGAAGTCATCAAACCCGGCCCCGCGGCCGTACCGGGAGAGTAAGCCATGAACGCAATGAACATGCCTTCCGTGCCCTTCTACCGTCCCGCTGGCGATGAATGCACTGTCTTCGAGATGGCCCAAGCCAACGGTCTGCCCTTTCTTTTGAAGGGGCCCACCGGCTGCGGCAAGACGCGGTTCGTGGAACATATGGCAGCCCGGCTTGGGCTGCCCCTCCACACCGTTGCCTGCCACGATGATCTGTCCGCCGCCGACCTGATCGGGCGCTACCTGCTGAAAGGCGGAGAAACGGTCTGGGTCGACGGCCCGTTGACCCGCGCGGTGCGCGAGGGCGGCATCTGTTACCTGGATGAGGTGGTCGAAGCCCGGAAAGACGTGGCCGTGGTGCTGCACCCGCTGACCGACGATCGCCGCCGTCTGGTGATCGACCGCACGGGTGAGGAACTGGCGGCCCCCAAGCCCTTCATGCTGGTGGCCAGCTACAATCCCGGCTACCAGAACATCCTGAAGAAGCTGAAGCCCTCGACCCGGCAGCGCTTCCTGTCGATCAGCTTCGACTTCCCCGAAGCCGCTGCTGAGACCGCCGTGGTTGCCGCCGAGAGCGGGCTGGACGAGGGCCGCTCCGCCGCGCTGGTGCGACTGGCGGGCCATATCCGCAAGCTCTCCGGCATGGATCTGGAGGAAGGCGTCTCTACCCGCCTCTTGATCTACGCCGCGACGCTGATCGCCAAGGGCATGAGCGTTGAGCGGGCGGTGGAGGCCGCCATCATCGAACCCCTCAGCGACGAGGCTGACGTGAGCCAGGCGCTGCGCGACCTCGCGGCCAGCGTCTACGGGTGATGCCATGATCCACGCTCTCGACCTTCTGGAACCCGAAGAAACGGTTGGCAACCTGTGGCACGGCATGGCCACACGGATCGGTGCCGCAGAGGACGGAACCGAACATATCGTTCGGTTCGAGGACATGCGCGCCAGCGTGGCGGCGCTGTTCCGGGCGCTGGGCGGGGCCGGGGGCGTGGAAATCCAACCGGCACCCGCGGTGCTGTCGGACCACCGCCCGGACCGGCTGCGCCGCATCGGCACGCCGCGGGAGATAGTGAATATGGCCAGTTTCGACGGCGAGCGTTTGCGTCTGCCGCCGGAAATGGCTGCCTTTCCCAGCCGCGAGCTGAACCGCAAGGCCTATCTGTGGCTGGCTGCAATGGCTGCCACGATTGAACTGCCGGATCGCAACGAGGACCGCTATCAGGCGGACCAATTGGAAATCGCGGCCAATGCCCGCGCAGCCGATCAGGTGTTTGCCGCCTGTCCGGGGCTGCGGTCTGCCTATGGCGCGTTCTGCGCCCATACTGCCGAGACCCGCAACCGCAGCGGCCTGCCGCGGTCCGAGGCGCGGATTGAGCAGATGGTGCTGGACCAGATCGGTTCCGACTGCCGTATCGCCGAGCCCTGCACCTGCACCGAACCGCGCGGCTACCGGACCTATCAGCCGGTGCCGTTCTGGCTGCGCCTGCCGGTGCCGCAGGCGGGCAGGGGGGCCGCTCCCGAAGCGGAAGAGATGAAAACCCCGGGCCTCGCCGTCTCCACCCGCAAGACGGCCAAGCGGCAGGATCAGGACCAGACCACCCGCAAGGACAGTTTCATCGTCCACCGGTTCGAGTCGATCCTGTCCTGGGCCGAAAGCCTGAACATCAACCGGATGGTCGATGACGACGACAACGAAAACGCCCAGAAAGCGGCAGAGGATCAGGACAACCTCACCCTCTCGCAGCATATGAAGAGGGCGGCGTCCCGGTTGCGGATCTCGCTGGACCTGTCACCACAGGACGCCGAACACGAGCGGCTGGCGGGGCAGTTCACCTATCCCGAATGGAACCACCGCCTGGGCAAACACATGCCCGATCACACCTGTGTGC
>NZ_LUKH01000286.1:0-3094 GCF_001593695.1 Leisingera sp. F5
CGACGATGGTGACCCCTTGTTCGCGTGCGATCTGGATCGCCTCGATCACCTCAGCCCTATATGGCTTGCAGGTCATCGCGATAAGCACATCCTGGCTGTCCGCCCAGGCAAGGTCATCGACCGCCGTGGAGCCGGGCCGCGGGATGGCGTGGAATTGCTTCATGCCAGTGGAGGCAAGATAGGTGAAGTTGCGGGCGTTGGCGTTGTTCACCCCCACGCCCAGTGTGAAGACCTGGCGGGAATTCCAGATCGCATGCGCCGCGACCTCCAGGCTGCCCGCATCGATACCGGCAAAGGTTTCCTCGATATTCTGGATCGCGGCGCCCACCATATCGGCATATAGGCCGCCCAACTCACCCGACTTACCGATGTCCTGCAGCCAGCGCGCCCGGTCGGGGAATGACACCCCGCCCCTGCGAATCGCTTCGCGGAACGGGGCGCGGAAATCCTCGTAGCCGTCAAACCCCACCTGCCGCGCCATGCGGACAAAGGTGTTGGGCTTCACATTCGCCGCCTCGGCAATCTCGCGCACGGTGGAAACCCCAACATCCGCAGGGTTTTCCAGCACATAGCGGGCCGCCTTCTGTGCCTCAGGGGTCAGCGCATCCCACTCTTCGGTGAGGCGCTCTAAAACAGTCGATGATACATTTGTGCCATTCATGATTGACGATGGTACAAAAATGGAATTAGCCTGTCGAGCAGAAAAGCGACTCTGCAATCAGGAACGGCGAAATGGCTGAGAAAGAATTCCCAACACAGGCCAAAGTGGTCATCGTGGGCGGCGGCGTGATGGGAGTGGGCCTGGCCTATCACCTGGCGCATGAGGGCTGGGGCGAGGAGGTGGTGCTGCTGGAGAAGGCTGAGCTGACCTCCGGCTCGACCTGGCACGCAGCGGGGCAGATCACACACTCCACCAGCTCCTTTGGCCTTGGCAAATGCGTTGACTACAACATCGGACTTTATTCAGGGAAGCTAGAGGAGGAGACCGGCCAGGCGGTGACCTGGCACGGCTGCGGCTCGTTCCGCCTGGCCTATACCGAGGACGAGATGGACTGGCTGCGCCACACCCTGTCCGTCGGGCGCTCGCTGAGGTTCAACATCGAACTGGTCGGCCCCGGGAAAGTCGCTGAACTGCACCCCTTCTATAATCTGGATGGCGTGCTGGGCGCGCTTTATACACCCGATGACGGCCACGTGGACCCGACCAACGTCACCATGGCACTGGCCGCAGGCGCCCGCCAGCTGGGCGCGCGGATCATCCGCCACTGCCGCGCCACCAACATCACCCAAGCCAAGAACGGCGAGTGGGTCGTGGAAACGGAAAATGGCACCATTACTTGCGAGCATGTTGTCAACGCCGGCGGCACCTATGCCCGCCAGATGGGCGAATGGTCCGGTTTGCAGCTGCCGATGACCTCAATGACCCACCATTACTTTGTGACTGAACCGGTACCGGAGTTCGAAAGCTTGGACAAAGAGCTGCCGGTGATCCGCGACGACAAAAAGGTCTCAGGCTATATCCGTATGGAGCAGAAGCGCGGGCTGATCGGGATCTACGAGAAAGAGGGCAGCAACTCAGTCTGGCACGACCACTGCCCCTGGGAATATGAGAACTGGCTGTTTGATGCCGATTACGACCGCGTGATGCCGTGGCTAGAGGAAAGCCTGAACCGGATGCCGATCTTTGCTGACCTCGGTATTCAGCGCGAGGTGCATGGCGCGATCTCCCATCCGCCGGACGGCAACCCATTGATCGGCCCGGCGCCCGGCGTCCAGAACTACTGGTGCTGCTGCGGCACCCAGATCGGCATTGGCTGGGGCCCGGGTCTGACCCGCGAGCTGGCACGCTGGATGGTGCATGGCGCTGCCGACATCTCTATGCGCGAGTACGACCCGCGCCGCTTTGGCACCTATGCCACCAAGGACTGGCAGGTGACCAAAGCGCATGAGGACTACAAACTGCGCCACGAGATCCCCTTCCCGCATTTCAACCGTCTCGCAGGCCGCCCGATCAAGCCGTCGCCGCTTTATGAACGGCTGAAGGAAAAAGGCGCTGTCTATGAGGAGGTCTATGGCCACGAGCGCCCGCGCTGGTTTGCCAAAAACGGTGTCGAACAGCGCGATCACTATTCCTTCCGCCGCAATGAAGTGCACGATATGATCGGGCTGGAATGCAAGGCCGTGCGCGACGGCGTCGGCATCATGGACATCTCCGCCTTCACCAAGGTCGAGGTCTCGGGCCCCGGCGCCGCCGCCCTCTTGGACCGGCTGACCGCCAACCGCCTGCCGCAGAAGGTCGGCGGCATCGCCCTCACCCATATGCTGAACCGCCGCGGCCGGATTGAGCTGGAAACCACCGTGGTGAAACTGGCAGAGGACAGTTACTACCTCGTCTGCGCGGCCTTCTTTGAACAGCGGCTCTTGGACCACCTGAATCAGAACCTCGCGGGCGAAGAGGTGGAGATCACAACCCTCTCCACCGATTGGGCCGCCATCGCTCTCAATGGTCCGAAAGCCCGCGAGGTCCTGGCCGCCTGCACCGATGCCGACCTCACAAACGCCGGTTTCAAATGGCTGACGGCGCAGCAGATCAAGGTTGCAGGCCACACACTCTGGGCCTTCCGTATGTCTTATGCGGGCGAGCTTGGCTGGGAACTCCATATCCCCCGCGATAGCACGCTGGCGGTCTACGACGCGCTTTGGGCTGCGGGCGAAGCACATGGCATTGCCGACTACGGCTCCTTCGCCATGAACGCGATGCGGATGGAGAAGGGCTTCAAGGGCGCAGGCGAACTCACCAACGAAGTGACCCTGGCCGAGGTGGACGCGCTGCGCTTTGCCCGCACCGACAAGGCGTACTTGGGCAAGGACAAGACGCTGAACGCCGGCGCCCTGCCCTGCGTCTGCGCCTATCTGGAGATCGAGCCGGACGGCATTGAGGACGGCCACGGCGGTGAGGCCGTCCTGCTGGAGGGCCAGGTCGTGGGTTCCACCGCCTCGGTCGCCTATGGCCATACCGTCGGCAAGATCCTGGCCTTTGCTTATGTGAAACCGCACGCCAATGTGCCGGGCACGCAGATCGAAGTGATCGTTG
>NZ_LUKH01000287.1:0-3088 GCF_001593695.1 Leisingera sp. F5
CCGCCGGACCGCACCGGCATGTCGATGCCGCTGCGAATGACCTGCAGGCAGATCAGCGCCAGCCCCAGCCCGGCCCCGGACAGCATGTACAGCGCCCGCCATTTGTCCCGGCTCCACACGGCCCACACGGCGCAGCCAAGCAGCGCAGTCTGCAGCAGCGCCAGCCCAGTGATGCTGTAACCGCCCTTCAGCACCAGGTTCACCAGGAAATCCCCTGCCAGCTTGGAATTTTTCAATGCCGAGGCCAGATCCGTTGCAGGGCTGGGATTGCGCCAATCTGCCATCGGCACGCCGAACACCCCGTGTTCGGCATAGTTCAGCGAATAGATTGCCAGCATTCCCAAAGCAAAGCTGGCAATGAACAGCACCAGCAAGCCCGCCAGATCCTTTGCAGAACGTGCGGCATCTGCGCGGGTCAGGCTCATCGCGAGGACCAGAAACGGATAGGTCGTATATGACATCAGCGCCGCCGGAACAAAGACCAGCATCAGCCAGCGGCACATCCGCTCGCTCAGCCGGGTGGCAAGCCAGCCATACAGCGCCAAAATGGCTAGCCCAGGGATCAGTGTGTTGAACCACAGCGAGATCAGCACCGATGGCAGACACAGCCCGGCAATCAACGCTACCATCACCCGCTGCCAGATCTCAGCTTCGCGGCCAAGAGCGTTGTGAACCAGACAGCCCAGATAGATCGCCCACAGCAGCTGGTAGGTCAGGAAATTAGCCCAGGCCGGCGTCACCACGCCGCGCAAATGCCACAGATAATTGACCCAGCGCCCTTCGGTCAGGGTTTTAGAGTAGAACAGCTCAGGATCCGCCAGCAGCGCCGGATAGTCGTCATGCCGGATCATCGGATCATGCAGTTGGGACAGCGCGGCCAACAGCATCAGGGCAAAAACCGCAGCAACTGTTACCAGCAACTGCGGCACTGCAGACCGCTGCGGAGCGGAGCTGCCGGCGGAGACCAGTGTCATCCAGCAGCCTCCTGGAGGCGTCGGGCACGGCGGGCCAGCACAGCGGCGCGGCCCTGGGCAATCTTGGTCACCATCGGCTGCGGCATCAGCGAGACAACCCCGCGCCGCATCCGCCAGCCCAGGCTGCCGGCCAGCGGAACTTTCTGGCCAGCCGGGATTTCCGCTGCCAGCACCGCCTGCGGCAAGCCTTCGCGACCGGCTTCGTTGGCGTAAAGCACGGTGTTGTAGCGGTACCAGGGCTCGACGCCCTCCATCTCCTTCAGGTGAGGCCGGGCAAAGTCAAAGGCGGTAAAGCCGCGCGCCGCAAACATCTCTTGCCAGAAGGACAGCGGCTTCTCGTTGATGTGGAACTCGCCCCCCTGCCCCGGCACCGCGGCTGAGAAAAGCACCCGGTCTGCGTGGCAGGTCAAGCTATCCACCAGCCGCTCCGAAGCTGCCTCGGGCAGATGTTCACCCACTTCCAGACTTTGGGCCAGATCGAACTTGCGTTTCAGGTCAAAAGGTTTGGTCAGGTCAGCAGCGTGGAACTGCTCACGCGGGATTGCCAGCCGGTCGCGATCTACATAATCGCCATCGACGCCGGCCACATCCATCACACCAGCCTTGATCCATTCGCTCAGCCAAACACCGCGGCCGCTGCCCAGATCCAGCACACTACCTGCTTTCAGATGCGGCTGCACCACCGAAATCACCGCCTGCGCCGAAGTTCGCGCGCCTTGGTCGATGTAATCGTAAAACTCGTTGGAATAGATATGAGACATTTTTGCTCCGTCCGATAATCAGCCAGCCGCGGCATAAACCCAGAGGCGAAAGATGATGAAGTTCTGAACCGGCAGGATCACTGTGACAGCGGTGGCAGACATCCAATCTGCCCAGCCAGCCGCCGGACCGATGGCGCCGGTGATCAACGCCGAGACGGCAAAACCCGCGGCAATGGCGCAGGCGAAGCGCGCCATCTGGTCCGGCAACCCCAATGGGCGGCGGAAGGTCCACCAGGATTGCAGAACATATTGCACGGCAACCGCGGCTGCAAAGGCCAAGGCATTCGCCGCCGCTTGCGCTAGGCCTGCCGTCAACAGCGCGGTAAAGCCTAGCACATACAGCCCAGCGACCACTGCGCCCACAGCAGAGAAACGCAGAATTTGCCCCCAATCGCGCATTGTCACGACGCTTCCTTATGACGAGGGGCAGTTTCAATGTTCACCGGATCAGCCGTCGCACCGCTGGTTTCCTCCGACAGGAAATACATCGGCCGTTGCTTGCTCTCCATATAGAGCCTGCCGATGTATTCCCCCATGATCCCCAGCGTTAGCAGCTGGATGCCCGAGAAAAAGGAAATCGCCAGCAGCATCGACGCCCAGCCGGGCGCGGTGCTGTGAAGGATCAGCGACAGGAACACATAGACCGCCATCAGGAAGGTCACATAGAGGCTCAGGAACGCCAGCCGTGTCGCCATTTTCAGCGGCTTAGTGGAAAACCCGGTCAGCGCGTCAGTGGCAAAGCGCAGCATGGCGCGGAACGGGTATTTGGTGACACCTGCAACCCGTGCATCGCGCACGTATTCCAGACCGATCTGTTTGTACCCTGCCCAAGCAAACATACCGCGGATGAACCGCGCGCGCTCAGGCATCGCCAGCACCGCCGCCAGCGCACGGCGGCTGACCAGGCGGAAATCGCCGGTGTCCTTGGGGATATCCACATCCGACAGCGTGTTCAGGAAACGGTAGAACAGATAGGCGGTGGCCTTCTTGAACAGGGTTTCCCCCTGCCGTTCGGCCCGGCGCCCGTATACCACGTCATAGCCGCGGTCCATCATCATCATCATGTCGGGCAGGATTTCCGGCGGGTCCTGAAGGTCGGCATCCAGCATGAAGATACGCGCGCCACGCGCAGCCTCCAGCCCGGCCGTCAATGCCACCTGGTGGCCGCGGTTCGCCGACAGGCGGATGCCGCGCACCACAGGGTACCTGGCGTGAGCCGCCTCGATCGCCGCCCAGGTTTCGTCGCTGGATCCGTCATCCGCCAGGATGATTTCGGCGTCCTGCGCCCATGGTTCAATGGCCTGCACTAGCCGCTCCACCAGCATGGGGACCGACTCTTCTTCATTGTAGCAG
>NZ_LUKH01000288.1:0-3087 GCF_001593695.1 Leisingera sp. F5
TCTGCCGCCTCGGCGAATTGCGTTTCATTCGCGCGGTGCTGGCAGTGCCATTGGCAAACAGCCGCGGCGAGGAGTTCATCCTGGGCACCTGGGCCAGCCTCAGCCGCGATGATTTCGACGCCTATCTCGACCTGTTTGAGATGCGCGAGACGGAAAAGCTGGGCGACCGCCCGGCCTGGCTGGCCAATGCAATCCCGCCCGACATGCCGGTGCCTGCGGGCTGCATGCTGGAGATGCGCCCCGGCGGTGAGTATCCTGAGCTGAGGGTCACCGAGCAGAACCATCCGCTCTATCCGCTGCAAAAGGACGGTGCCGACCTGGAGGAGCTGCTGGAGCTGCTCTATGCCTATGGGCACGACCTGCCGTCGCTGGTGTATGACGCCTGAGCGGGCATTGCGGCACCGGGTCTCGCGGTCCCGTTGCAGCCGTCCGCGGCTTCCCGCCGATGCGGATGCCGCCGCGCCGGATGCGGCTTGATACGCAGCCTGCGGCAGCCCAGATACGTCCGGATTAATGAGGAACGGACGGTATGTCGAACACAGAGACTGAGGCCGGCACCTCTGCCAAAGTGGCAGGGCTTGCGACTCAGACCAATGCAATGAACCGCGGCAACCTGAGTCTGCTGGGGCTGTTCGGTCCAGAGGACAGTATGACTGCACTGATCCGGCTGCCGTCGGGCCGCACCCGCAAGGTGTCGCGCGGCAGCCGCCTGTCATCGGGCCAGGTGGTGGCAATAGACGCCAAGGGGCTGATCCTGAATTCCAAGGGCGAAAGCAAGCGACTTGCCATGCCTGGCGGCTAAAGCACCCCGATTCCGCAGCACAAATTTCTTCGAAGAAATTTGCCAAGAATTTTCCAAAATTCTTGGCCCGGGCCGCCGCCCCTTGACCTGCCCGTGCGCGCGGCCCACAAGACGTGCCATGACAGATAAAATCGCTCTCATCACCGGCGCGTCGCGCGGCCTTGGCAACGCCCTGGCCGAAGCGCTTGCGCCCACCCATCACATTGTTGCCGTGGCCCGCACCACCGGCGCGCTGGAAGAGCTGGATGACCGCATCAAGGCCGCAGGCGGCTCTGCCACCCTGGCGCCGATGGACATCACCGTGCCCGAGGCGATGGCAACGCTCTGCCGTGGCATCCACGATCGCTGGGGCAAGCTGGACTTGTGGCTGCACACCGCGATCCACGCAACCGCGCTTTGCCCGGCGCCTTCTGTGGCCGCCAAGGACTGGACCAAGGCCGTGGCCATCAACGCCACTGCGACCTCGGTGCTGATCCCTTATGTCGCGCCGCTCTTGGGCCAATCGGGCCGCGCAGTGTTCTTTGACGACGCACGCGCGGGCGAGAAGTTTTATGGCACCTACGGCGCCACCAAGGCGGCGCAGATGGCGCTGGCCCGCAGCTGGCAGGCGGAAACCGGCCGCACCGGCCCGCAGGTGCGGATCCTGGAGCCGCAGCCGATGGCCACTGCCCTGCGCGCCCGTTTCCACCCAGGCGAGAACCGCGATGCACTGACACCGATCCAGGATGAGGCCGCGCGCCTGCTGCCGCAGATCCTAGCAGACTGACGCTGATTGTCAGCCCGCGCCGCGCGCCAGCGCGGCGCCCGGCCCAACGCCCGGGACGGCATCTTTGATGCAGGCCCAGGGGGCGGGAGCGCACCTGGCCGGCCTGTTGCCTCCCTGCCCCGCTTTGCGGCTGATCCCGCTTCACTCCGCGAAAACCTTGCCCCGTTCCGGCACAGGTCCTATTCAATCGAAAACCCGGTTGAACACGGCAGGCAGACACCCCATGCGCATTCTGATCACCAATGACGACGGCATCAGCGCCGAAGGGCTGAATGTCCTGGACGCCATCGCCCATGAGGTCGCAGGCCCGGATGGCGAAGTCTGGACCGTGGCCCCTGCGTTTGAACAATCCGGCGTCGGCCATTGCATCAGCTACACCCGCCCCACCATGCTCAGCCAGCTGGGCGAGCGCCGCTTTGCCGCCGAAGGCTCGCCTGCCGACTGCGTGCTGGCGGGCATTCATGTGGTGATGCAAGGCGAAAAACCCGACCTGGTGCTGTCTGGTGTGAACCGCGGCAACAATTCGGCTGAAAACGCGCTCTATTCCGGCACCCTGGGCGGTGCGATGGAGGCTGCGTTGCAGGGCATCCCGGCAATGGCGCTGTCGCAGTATTACGGCCCTGCCAACCGCGAGACGAACAATCCGTTTGAGGCCGCCGCCGTGCATGGGGCCGGGCTGGTCAAAAAGATCCTGGCCGCCCAGCCGCAGGACGGGCAGGACTACCGGCTGTTTTACAATATCAACTTCCCGCCGGTCCCGGCCGCAGAGGTGAAGGGTGCCCGTGTGGCCACCCAAGGGTTCCGCCGCGGCAGCCATTTTTCCGCGGAAGAACAGCTGTCGCCCACCGGACGGCGCTATCTGTGGATCCGCGGCGGCAACCAGCAGGTCGAGACCGCCGCCGGTTCGGACGCCGCGGTCAACCTCGACGGCTATATCTCTGTCACTCCGATGCGTGCCGACCTGACCGCGCGCGATGCATTGGACGCGCTGAAAGCAATTGAATGAGCGGCCCCGATCCCGAAACCAAGATGCAATTCCTGTTCTCTGTGCGTTCGCGCGGGGTGACGGAGCAGCGGGTGCTGGAAGCCATCGAAGCGATCGACCGCGGTATGTTTGTGCGCGGCATCTTCTCGGAACGCGCCTATGAGGACGTGCCGCTGCCGATTGCCTGCGGCCAGACCATCTCGCAGCCTTCTATCGTGGGCATGATGACCCAGGCGCTGCAGATCTCCCCGCGCGACACGGTGCTGGAGGTCGGCACCGGCTCCGGCTATCAGGCGGCGATCCTGTCAAAGCTGGCACGCCGGGTCTATACCATCGACCGCCACGCAAGGCTGGTGCGCGAGGCGCGGGCCGTGTTCGAGCAGCTGCAGCTTGCCAATGTGACCTCGCTGGTCGGCGACGGCAGCCACGGCCTGAGCGAACAGGCGCCGTTTGACCGGATCATCGTGACCGCCGCCGCCGAGGATCCGCCAAGCCCCCTGCTGGCGCAGCTCAAGACCGGCGGCATCATGGTTC
>NZ_LUKH01000289.1:0-3085 GCF_001593695.1 Leisingera sp. F5
AAACGCGAACGGTCCAAGGCGCGGTATATGGGCCTGAACCAGGAATTCATCAGCCCCAGGGAAGTGGCTGAACGCCACCCGCTGATTGATCCGAAACATTACCATGCCGCCCTGTGGGATGATCAGGATGGCGATCTGGATCCCTCGGGTGCGACCTATGCTTTTGCCAAGGCGGCGAAGGTGCATGGCGCAAAGTATTTCACCCATACGCCGGTGACCGGCACCACCCAGCGCGCTGATGGCAGCTGGGACGTGACAACGCCAAATGGCGTGATCAATGCCGAGCATATCGTGAACTGCGGCGGCCTGTGGGCGCGGGAAGTCGGCCACATGCAGGGCGTCAACCTGCCGGTGCAGCCGATGGAGCACCACTATCTGATCACCGACAAGATCGACGCGGTGGCGAACCACCCGACCCGCCTGCCGGCCGGGATCGATTACGAGGCCAACATCTATTTCCGGCAGGAGCGCCAGGGGATGCTGCTGGGCACCTATGAACCCAAAGGCACGCCGTGGAAGGTGGATGGCACGCCGTGGGATTTCGGGCATGAGCTGTTGCAGCCCGATCTGGACCGGATTGCCGACCGTCTGGAGATGTCGTTTGAGCGCATCCCCGCGATTGGCGAGGCGGGCATCAAGGACATGATCAACGGTCCCTTCACCTTCGGCCCCGACGGCAACCCGATGATCGGCCCGGTGCCGGGCATGAAGAACTACTGGTGCGCCGTGGGGGTGATGGCTGGTTTCTGCCAGGGCGGCGGCGTGGGCCTGACCATGGCCGAGTGGATGATCGACGGCGAGCCGTCCATCGACGTCTGGGCGATGGACGTGGCGCGGTTCGGCGATTTTGCGACCCCCGACTGGGGCACCGTGAAGTCGACCGAGAATTACGAGCGCCGGTTTGTGATGACCTTCCCGAATGAGACCTTGCCGAAGGGGCGGATGCAGAAGACCACGGCGCTCTATGACCGGCTGGTAGCCAAGGGTGCGCGGATGGGGCAGGGCTTTGGCCTGGAAAGCGCGCTGTGGTTTGCGGATGGACCTGAGGATGCGCATGAGGAGCCGACGTTTGAGCGCAACCGCAGCCATGAGTATGTGGCACGCGAGGTGAAGGCGGTGCGCGAGGCGGTGGGCGGCATCGAGGTTGCCAACTTTGCCAAGCATGAGTTCAAGGGCGCGGGCGCGCGGGAATATCTGGATCACGTGCTGGCGGGCTATGTGCCGCAACCGGGCCGCCTGACCCTGACGCCGATGCTGACGCCCAAGGGTAAGCTCTATGGCGATCTGACCGTGGCCTGTCTCGGGGAGGAGCATTTCATGCTGTTCGGCTCCGGTGCCATGCAGGAGGCGCATCGCCGCTGGTTTGAAAAGGATCTGCCTGCCGATGTGACCTATCAGAATGTCTCGGACGACTGGCATGGCATCGCGCTGTCGGGTCCGAAATCGCGCGAGCTGCTGCAGCGGATCACCCGCGAGGATGTCTCGGGCGAGGCGTTCAAGTTCCGCGATCTGCGCCAGACATTTGTGGGCGGCGTGCCGGTGATCCTGAACCGGATCAGTTTCTCGGGCGAGCTGGGCTATGAGCTTTACTGCAAACCGCAGTACCTGCTGCGCCTGGCGGAAGCGGTCGAGGAGGCCGGTGCTGATCTCGGCTACCGCTGGTACGGGGCGCGAGCGCTGATGTCGATGCGGCTGGAGAAGGGCTGGGGTGTCTGGACGCTGGATTTCCGCCCCGATTTCGATGCGGCGGAGAGCGGCATGGATGTCTTCATCAACTGGAAGAAGGACTTTGTTGGCAAGGAGGCCGCACTGGCGGCCAAGGAAGCCGGGCCGAGCCGCAAGCTGGTCACCATGACCATCGGCGTGGACGGCATTGATGTGTCCAATGACGAAGCGATCCTCAAAGACGGTGAAGCGGTGGGCTACATCTCTTCCGGCGGCTATGCGCATCACGCAAAGGCCTCGATGGCTATGGGCTATGTCTCGGCGGAACACGCCGCGGCGGGCACCAGGCTGCAGGTCGAGATCCTGGGCGAGATGTATGACGCCGAGGTGCTGGGCGCGCCGGTCTATGACGCCAACGGCGCCAACATGCGCGCCTGACCGGATCAGGGGAACGGATATCATGACCAGCCCCATTCGGACGTTCCCCGAAGCGGCTGAGGCCGAGTCGGCCTGCCGCTGCATCTTCCTGCTGCTGCCCACCTTCTCGCCGCTGGATCTGTCCAGCGCGGTGGCGGCGCTGGAGGCGGCCAACAAACACGACGGGACCGCGCGCTATCACTGGCGCGTGGTCAGCGAAGACGGCTTGTCCGTCACCGCGCCGAACGGGCTTGGCGTGGCGGTAGACGGCGGCCTGCCGGGCCTGCTGCGCGGCGATATGATTTTTGTTTGCGGTGGCCAGGGGCAGGAGCCGGGGGTATCGCTCAAGGTTCTGGGCTGGCTGCGAAAAGCGCAGCGCATGGGGGCGGCCCTTGGAGCGTTGGGTGGCGGTGTGCTGGCGCTGGCGCGCTCCGGGCTGCTAACGGGGCGCCAGGTCTCGGCCCATTGGGCGCTGCGGGCCGTTCTTGCCGAGGCGCATCCGGATGTGGAGGTGAAGAATTCGCTGTTCACCATGGACGGTAAACTGATCACCTGCGCCGGTGGCACTGCCACCATCGACATGATGCTGAACCTGATCTCGGATCATCACGGGGCTGCCGTCGCAACAGGAGCGGCGGATCTGATGGTCTGTTCCTCGGCGCGCAAGGGGAATCAGGATCAGACGGTTTCCGAATATGGCCGGACTGGCGTTCGGCATGAAAAACTCGCCGCTGCGCTCAGCCTGATGCGGAGCAACCTGGAGGAGCCGCTGACGCCTGGCGGCATCTCAGACCTGGTTGGCCTGTCAGTGCGCCAGCTGGAGCGGCTCTTCTCGAAATACCTGCAAACCACACCTAAGGTCTATTACACCAAACTGCGGCTGGATTATGCCCGCAGCCTGCTGTTGCAGACCAACATGCGGATCATCGATGTGGCATTGGCCGCGGGGTTCAACAGCCAGACCCATTTCGCCAAGGTCTACCGCCGCTATTTCGGCAAGTCG
>NZ_LUKH01000290.1:0-3074 GCF_001593695.1 Leisingera sp. F5
CTGCTGGACCAGCAGACCACAGATGAGAACGGCAACTACCTGTTCACCGGTCTTGCGGCGGGCGATTACAAGGTCGGGTTCATCCTGCCTGAGGGCTTTGCATTCACCTCGGCCAACCAGGGCGGCGACGATGCCCGGGATTCCGATGCGGTGACCATGCCGGGCGATCCGGACTTTGCGATGACGCAGGTCGTTTCCCTGGCTGCGGGCGAATCCAATCTGACGCTCGACGCAGGTCTGCTGCGCTGCGGCTTGATCGAAGGCACCAGCCAGATCGATGAGAACTCGCCCGTGGGCGGTTTCGACCTGCTGGTGGGCTGCGACACCAATGACACGATCGTCGGCTTCTCCGGTGAAGACACGCTGATCGGCAATGGCGGCAATGACGTCCTGAACGGCGACAGCTATGATGACCGGCTGGAAGGCGGCGAGGGCGAAGACGATCTGAATGGCGGATCCGAAAACGACATCCTTGTCGGCGGCGCCGGCAACGACAACCTCAACGGCGGGGGCGAAGTCGACACCGCAGTCTTCGGTGGCAACTATGCTGATGCGACGGTCGAAATCGTGGACCTGTTCACCGGCGAGCTGACGGTCACCTCGGTCGATGGTACGGACCAGGTGCGCAATGTCGAATTCCTGCAGTTCGACGATGTCACAGTCGCGGTCGAGGCGCTCCTGCCCGGCGGCACCAGCGATAAGGTTGCTGCCCCGGCTCCCGGCGGTTCAGTCAATATCGACGTTCTGGCCAACGACCTAGAACTGTCCGAGGGCACATTGTCGGTGGCCCAGGTCAATGATGGCGGGTTCGGGTCCGCCGTGATCGAGCCGGACGGGACCGTGACCTATACGGCCGGCGCGAATTTCGATGGCTTCGATTTCTTCACCTATACCGTGACCAATGGTGAGGGTTTTGTCAGAACCGTCGAAGTCCAGGTCGGCGACGTCCCGGCGCTTGATCCCGCCGATCCCGGTGTGACCGTTCTGGTCGAAGCGCCGGGCGACAACGGGGTCGCATATGACGGTACCGGTGGCAATGACAGCATCCTCGGCACACGCGGCGAGGACACAATCAACGGCAGGGGCGGCAATGATGTCGTCGAAGGCGGCCGCGGCGATGACAACCTGCGCGGAGCGGCGGGCAACGATATGCTGCTCGGCGGCGAAGGCGATGACACCATCAATGCGGATGGTCAGGGGGATGTCGCCTTGGGCGGTATCGGCGACGACGTGCTGAACGGGCAGTTCGACGATGACATCCTGTTCGGCGGTGCCGGCGATGATTTCGTCCGGGGATTGCAGGGATCGGACTTTGTTTCGGGGGGGGCTGGTGATGACCGGTTCCAAAGCCCCAACAGCGGTGCCGATACGGTTCTTGGCGGCGCGGGGGCGGACGAGTTTGTCTGGTCCGAAGCGACCGATGCCGGCGAACGCGATTTCCTCGACGGGGAAAGCGGTGTCGACACACTGGAGATTTCGCTGAACGGTGCAGATGCGCTTGCGGTTCAGGCTGAAATCGATGCCTATCTGGCAATTGTCGCTGCCAACGCACCGGCACCGGGCAGCATCAATGACGGCAGTGTTCTGACGGATACCTTCAGCTTCACAACCATCGATCTGGACATCCGCAATATCGAAGATGTGCAGATCGTCTAAGCCACGGAAAGGGCTCTTTAAGAGCCCTTTCATTCAAAGGGGCGCAGCGCCAAGTCAGCCCCCTCTAGACAACACATTGTTTTACCCGATTATCCGCGAAAAATCAGGGTCTCGGAAACCTGTGCATCTGCAAGGTGTGGTTTCCAAGGGGATCGCAGCCGGAAATCAATCGCGTATGAAACGAACAAGTAATTACCTATTCCTCTTCACACTTACCATGAGCTTCGCGGCTGATTTGACTGCCAGCTACGCGGAAGCGAAACCGGAGCCAGTAGAGCTCCCGGGCGGCTTCGAACTTGAAAGCTCCCTCGATGAAGCACAGCAGCACGCAAATTCCCGAGGTTGGCAACTCGTTCGGCTTTCACCGGAGCTGCCAGGCCAATGGGAAGTGGCAGGTGACACGGGAGCTGAAGTCGGTCTTTTCGTTTGCGGCGATACAGTTACCAGCGTCCATCAATACAAGCCCGGCGACTTGGATGAGTTCGCCAGAATTGTCACTGAACTTCGGATTGCTCGCCGCCAAATGGAACCCGCGATCCAAGTCGTGACATTTATGGCAGGGGCGGCTCAGATTTCGAATGTCGATGTGAAGTTCGCAGAATTGGGCGGAATCAAAGTAAAAGTGCAGTTGAGCAGCACCGGAGGCCGCCTTGGGATTTCCACGAACTATTCCATGGGAGGCGAATGCCAGAAGCCAGAAGCCATGATGCCGGTTTAACTGTAAAACACGCGGCTTGATCTGACATTTCTGCTTTGCGCACCCGGTGACATTATCGCTTTGCGCGTACAGCTTACAGAAGCATAAGGCGTATTATGTAATATACTTTCAATTGCGCCCCCTAAAATCGGCAAGCCAGCGCAAGTGCAGCATCACCTGATGCCGCTGACGGGCTGCCGCCAACAGCCCGGCAAACGGCAAGCCCTTGATCTTCCTGACATCACACAACTGCTCTGCCGGCAGCTGGCCCGGGTTCAGGTTCCGCAGCCGCAGGACCCCAATGTCAAAAGTGTATACGTTCGGCATATCCTGCCAATGTCATCCCCAGCCGGTGCCACCCTCAACCAGTGTCATCCTTAGCCCCGGCCATCCTCAAAACAGAAAGTCATCCGCATCCAGCCGGCCCGGGTTCAGGTCTTCCAGAAAGATCCTGCCCGAGCCGGTGAGGATCAGCGCTCCGCCGTCCTGGCGGCTGATGTCCAGATCCGCAAACCCGTCCGCCGCGGCCCCCTCAAGATCAATCAGGTCGCGGCCCGGGCGGAAGTCGGAAATGGTGTCGCGCCCGTGGCCGCGGGCAAAGACAAAGACATCCTCGCCGCCGCCGCCGCTGAGCAGATCATGCCCCTTGCCGCCTTCCAGCCGGTCATCGCCGCCCTGGCCGGACAGCTGGTCGCGGCCCTTGCCGCCGTCCAGCGTATCG
>NZ_LUKH01000291.1:0-3071 GCF_001593695.1 Leisingera sp. F5
TGTGAGAGGACATCCCGCAGGATGTTCGGGAACAGGCGGGAGAACCCGCCGGCAAATCACACAGCCAACGCCCGGGCAGCGCGATCCAGCACCTGCAGGCCCAGAACCAGATCTGGCTCCGCCGTATCCTCGTCAAAGGCATGGCTTATGCCGCCGATTGAGGGCACAAACAGCATTGCCGCAGGCATCACCGTCGCAAGATTGGCCGCATCATGCAAAGCACCCGACGGCATCTTTTGCCACATGCCCGGTGCAAGCGTCTCGGCGGCGGCACCCAACTCCGCCTGAAACCGGGCATCCATCGCCGCCGGTTCTAAGCCCATCACCGGGCCAAACTCAGATGCCACACTGTGATCGGCCGCGATCTCCTGCGCTGTCTCCTTGATGAGCGTTTCCATCCGCGCCAGCCGGACCGCATCAGCATCGCGCCATTGCACGGAAAATTCGACGCGCCCAGGCACAACAGAGGACGCATTGGGATGCAACGCCACATGACCGATAGTCCAAACTGTGGCAGGCGTCACCGCATTCGCGAAGCGGCTGTTCAGCGCCGTGTTGAAGGCCGACAGAGCCTGAAAGGCATCCCGGCGCAGGTGCATCGGCGTGGTACCGGCATGGTTCTGACGTCCAACAAACGTGATCCGCATGTCCCGGATGCCGACGATATCAGTCACCACCCCAAGCTTCACTCCGGTTTCCTCCAGATACGGCCCCTGTTCGATATGCATCTCCAGAAAGCCGCTGAACCGGTCGTGCGGCAGGAAATCCCCGGCCAGATCCGTCATCTGTGCCCGCATGTCCGCAAGCGTGTTGCCTTGAGTGTCTATAAACCCGTCCGCCTCCGCCAGCGCCAGCTTGCAGGTCCAGACATCCGAGCCGGTTAGCACTCCGAACCGCCCCTCCTCATCCTGAAAGCTGACGCATGAGATGGGCGGCCCGCCATCCTCCTTCGCGGCGCGGGCAATCTCCAGCCCGGCCACAACGCCCAGCGCGCCGTCCAGCCAGCCGCCTTCGGGCTGGCTGTCGCTGTGCGACCCCACCAGCAAGCTCTTCTCTCCGGCCAGTCCGAACAGGTTGCCGAGCGGGTCGAAATGCGGCTCTAAACCAGCATCTTTCATTCGTTGGGCCAGCCATTGGCGCGCGGCAAAGTCCGCATCTGAGTAGGCCTGCCGCACCACTCCCCTACCTACGCCCGACGCGCCAAAACTGCGGAGCATGTGCAAGTCGCCGGTAAAGCGCTGAGGGTCGAGGGGCATGCCGAGTCTCCAAATTGACAGAGGCACATTGCGCCATGTTTCGACAGCTCTCAACGAATTTGATCAGTGCAGCGCCAAGCCTGCCCTTCCCTCTGCCCGGAACCTCCCCTAAGACTTCCTCGGTAACTACGGAGCCGCCTGCCCATGTCCCACATCACGTTGATCCGCCACGGCCAGGCCAACACCGGCGCCCGGGACGAGGCCAGCTATGACCGTCTCAGCGATCTGGGCCACCAGCAGGCAGCCTGGCTGGGTGACCACCTGCGCGCCAGCGGCAGCCATCATCCGCGCGTCTATTGCGGCACGCTGACCCGGCATATCGAAACCGCTGCCTCGATGGGCTTTGCAGCTCCGGCGCAGGACGAGCGGTTGAACGAGATGGAGTATTTCACCCTCGCCGAGGCGATGCGCGATCAGCACGGACTGCCGATCCCGGAAGAGCGCGAGGGCTTTGTCGAGCATCTGCCAAAGGTCTTTGCCGCCTGGGCAGCCAGCGATATTGCCGAGCCTTACGAAAGCTGGGAAGCCTTCGAGACCCGCACCCGCCAAGCGCTGGACGACATCGCAGCAGGCGACGGCCCGGCGCTGGTGGTCACCTCCGGCGGGCTGATCTCGATGGCGCTGCGTCAGGCCATGGGGCTGGATACCGCGGCCATGGCCCGTGCGGCGCTGGCCATCATGAACACATCCATGCACCGGCTGTTCCCCATCGGCGGCCACTGGAGCCCGGTTTTGTTCAACGCGGTGCCGCATCTGGAAGCGCCGGACCGGCATTTTGCCCAGACACACCTTTGACGTCCGAACGGGAGGATAAGATATGCAGCTCTATTACGCCCCCAACACCATTTCGGTGGCCGTGGCCATCGCCCTGGAAGAAGCCGGGATCGAGTATGAGACGGTCAAGGTCGACTTTGCCGCCAAGGAACAGAACGGCGCCGCCTATGCCCAGATCAACCCCAAGGGCCGGGTGCCGGCGCTGGCGGTCGAGGGAGGCATCCTGACCGAAACCGGTGCGCTGCTGGAATACATCGCCGATATGGCCCCGGAGGCGTCCTTGCGCCCGCAGGACCCGGTGCTGCTGGCCCGCATGCGCGAGGTGATGTTCTACCTCGCCTCCACCATGCATGTGAACCACGCCCACATGCGCCGCGGCCACCGCTGGGCCAAGGAACGCTCCAGCTGGAAAGACATGCAGAAACTGGTGCCCCAGACCATGGCCGCCTGCTGCGACTATCTCAGCCAGGCCGGCCTGCGCGGGCCCTTTGTGCTGGGAGAGGCGGTCAGCATCGCCGATTGCTACCTCTATGTGGTCTGCACCTGGCTGGAAGGCGACGGCGTGACCATTGCGGACTTCCCGAAAATCCAGAACTTCATGACGGCAATGGAACAGCGCGAGTCAATCCGCGCAGTCTATGCCAAGGGAATGCTTTGAAGGACAAGACGATGACGCATCTATGGGTACGGGCAGAACAGCGCCCCAATGAAGAGCGGGCGGGCCTGACCCCCGAAGGCGCCAAGGCACTGCTGGACGCCGGCATCAAGGTCACGGTCGAGGAAAGCTCGGTGCGGGCGATCCCGCTGCAGGGCTACATTGATGCAGGCTGCGAAATCGCGCCGGAAAATTCCTGGCCCCAGGCGCCGGCGGATGCGATCATCTTCGGCCTCAAGGAACTGCCCTTCCCTCTGCCCGGAACCTCCCCTAAGACTTCCTCGGTAACAACGGAGCCGCCTGCCCATGTCCCACATCACGCTGATCCGCCACGGCCAGGCCAACACCGGCGCCCGGGACGAGGCCAGCTATGACCGTCTCAGCGA
>NZ_LUKH01000292.1:0-3070 GCF_001593695.1 Leisingera sp. F5
CACAAGGCCAGCCAACTGTACCAGGAGGGCGCCATCGGCAAGCTGCTGCGCGTTTCGGCGGCTTTTTCCTACGACAACCGCTCTGACAGTCAGAACATCCGCAACCGGCCGGACACCGGAGGCGGCGCTGTTCCCGACATCGGCGTCTACATCTACGGGGCGACCCGTTTCGTCACCGGCGAGGAGCCCGAAGAAATCCTTTCTGCCGTGGTCGAACGTGAGAACGGCGTCGATGTCTGGACCCATATCACCGCGCGTTTCCCCTCGTTCCACTACACGGGCGTTGTCTCGATGCGGATGGCACCCTGGCAGGAGGTGGTCTTTCACGGCGAAGACGGGGTGATGAAGCTGACCGCGCCCTTCAATGCGCAGGTTTACGGCGAGGCGCGTGTCATCGTGCAGTCAAAGGACCTGGTCGAGACGGTCCACCGCTTTCCGGCGGACAACCACTATGTCCACCAGGTCGAGGCCTTCAACACCAGCGTGCTGGACAAGGCGCCTTACCCCTGTCCGCTGGAGTTCTCGCGCGGGACGCAGGCAATGATCGACATGGTCTGGGCCAAAGAGCAAGGCTGAGGCGCGGGCCTGCGACCGCCACGGCTGCGGGACATGCGTCCCGCAGCGGCCCGCCCTCCGGTCCCGCGCCCGCGTGCACGCCCGGGAAGGGTCAGAGATCGGCGATGGTGATGACCACCTTGCCGGTCGATTTGCGGCTGCGCAGCAACTCCATGCCCTCGGCGGCCCGGTCCAGCGGCAGCACATGGCTGATGTGTGGCTTCAGCCGTCCTGCGCCATGCCAGGCCATGAGCTGCGCCAGCGACCCGGTCAGTACCTCTGGCCGGAAAGCCAGGTAGCCGCCCCAATACAGGCCCATGACCGAAAGGTTCTTGACCATCAGGTGATTGGCCTTGATCTGCGGCACGTCCCCGCTGGCGAAACCGACGCTCAGGAGGCGTCCCTCGGGGTTGCAGGACCGGAAGGCGGCGGTGAACTGCTCGCCACCCACCGGGTCGTAGACCACGTCGGCACCGCCAAGCGCCTTCATCTCGGCCCGAATATCGCCGGTTTCGGCGTCGATCAGGTGATCGGCCCCGGCGGACTTTGCCGCCGCCAGTTTGTCGGCGCCGCGTGCGCAGGCGACGACCCGCGCGCCCATCAGCTTGCCGATTTCAACAGCCGTCAGCCCGACGCCGCCGGCGGCGCCTGTTACCAGCAGTGTCTCGCCCGGCTGCAGGCGGGCGCAATGATCCAGTGCCATGTGGCTGGTGCCATAGGCGATCTGCATCGCCGCGGCGTGCTCGAAACTCATCGCATCCGGGATCCGGATCAGCTGGGCTGCGTCAAAAACCCCGGCTTCAGCCAGCCCGCCGGATCCGCCGAACACCGCGACCCGGTCGCCCGGAGCAAACCCTTTTGTGCCATCGCCCAGTTCCGTCACCACGCCTGCCGCTTCCAGTCCCAGGGTAAAGGGGGGCTCGGGCGTGTCCTGATAGCTGCCCTTCATCATCAGCAGGTCGGCAAAGTTTAAACCGCAAGCTTGCAGCGCAACGGCAGCTTGGCCGGGACCCGGCGGCGGGACGTCTGTTTCTGTCAGCGACGCCGGACGGTCAAAGGCCGGAACTTGGAAAGCCTGCATGTTTTTTCCTCACCTTCTGCGGGAATCTGTGTGATTCGCCACCTCACACTGGCGGGGTGCTGCGCCTGCCTGCACCTCGCTATTTCTGGGGAGGTACGTGATCGGCAGCCGCTTGGCAACAAAACCTTTAGAAAAATGATACATGAAATCATGCGCTTGAACGTGCGGTCCGCGCACGGGGCGACGGCAGCCTTGCAATCAATCGCAAGGGTTGTACACTTTTGCTCAGAGGTTGAGCGTAGATCGCTCTGATGGGGAACCGTGTTCCGGCAAAGAATTGAAGCCGCCAGAACAGGTTATAGGAACGCAGCGGTCCGGGTTGCAGCCGGATTTTTGAACTTAGGAGAAACGCATGGCTCATCCAGTTGACGTGCATGTGGGAAAGCGCATCCGCCACCGCCGGTGGCTGATCGGCATGACACAGCAGCAACTCGCCGAGCAGGTCGGCATTAAATTTCAGCAAATTCAGAAATACGAGACCGGTGCCAACCGGGTCAGCGCCTCCCGGCTCTGGGATATTTCCGACGCCCTTGAGGTGCCGGTGAGCTTCTTCTTCGAAGGTCTGCAGGAAGAAGGCAAATCCTCGGCGGATAAAGCCTCCGTTCCGGAAGATCTGATGGGCGACAAGGAAGCCCTGGACCTGGTGCGCTCCTACTACGCGATCCCGGAAAACCAGCGCCGCCGCCTGTTTGAACTGGCGCGCGTGCTGAGCGACGTCGCCTGAAATCCGGACGGCGAATGAAGGATAACTACAAGCGCAAAACCTGTGATGGCAGGGTTTGCGCTTGCAATAATGCCGGGTGAGTGGCACCCGTATTGGTATGACACAGGCCGCTTTTCCCGATCTTGACGTTGCACACAGGATGGCAGACGCAGCCCGCGCTGCCATCCTGCCGCATTTCCGCACATCTTCGCTGACCGCTGAAAACAAACTCGAAGGCGGGTTTGATCCGGTCACGGTTGCAGACCGCGCTGCCGAGCAGGCGATGCGGGCAGTCCTGGCGGAGTTGCGCCCCGATGACGGAATTCTGGGCGAAGAGTTCGGCACCAAGCCAGGCACCACGGGCCGCACCTGGGTGCTCGATCCGATTGACGGCACCCGCGGGTTCATCAGCGGTACGCCAACCTGGGGCGTGCTGATTGCGCTGTCGGATGAAAACGGCCCGTTCCTGGGGGTGATCGACCAGCCCTATACCTGTGAGCGTTTCTGCGGCGGGCCGGAAATTGCTTCCATGACCGGCCCGTTGGGCGAAAGATCTTTGCAGACCCGCGCCACTGCGGCGCTGAAAGACGCCATCCTGTTCACCACATTCCCGGAGGTCGGCACACAGGAAGACCGCGCTGCGTTCGAACGGGTCTCGGCCCGCGCCAAGCTGACCCGCTATGGCACCGACTGTTATGCCTATGCGCTGGTGGCGGCGGGGCAGGTGGATC
>NZ_LUKH01000293.1:0-3068 GCF_001593695.1 Leisingera sp. F5
AACGTCAGATCGGCGCCCATGTCCTGCAGGGTATAGTAGAGGCCCGCACGGGTGGGATTCAGGCCGATGTTCGGCACCAGCACGTCGGATCCGGGGGTGATCAGCGCCGCGCAGACCGGAAAAGCGGCAGAGGACGGATCACGCGGCACCGCGATCACCTGCGGTTTCAGCTCGGGACGGCCGGTCAGGGTTATGACGCGGCCCTCTTCGGTTTCCTCGGTGGTGATTTCGGCACCGAAACCGGCCAGCATCCGCTCGGTGTGGTCGCGGGTGGCTTCCTTCTCGATCACAACGGTCTTGCCCGGCGCGTTGAGGCCGGCAAACAGCACCGCGGATTTCACCTGCGCAGACGGCACCGGCACTTCATAACGGACTGGCACCGGGTCAGCGGCACCGACGATGGTCATCGGCAGACGCCCGCCGCTGCGGCCAACAGATTGCGTCCCGAACAATGCCAGCGGGTCAGTGACCCGCGCCATCGGACGTTTGTTCAGTGAGGCATCGCCGGTGAAAGTCGCGATGATCGGAGATGTTGCCATCACCCCCATTATCAGCCGCACCCCGGTGCCGGAGTTGCCGCAGTCGATCACGTTTCCCGGTTCGG
This sequence comes from Leisingera sp. F5, assembly GCF_001593695.1. Taxonomy (NCBI): domain Bacteria; kingdom Pseudomonadati; phylum Pseudomonadota; class Alphaproteobacteria; order Rhodobacterales; family Roseobacteraceae; genus Leisingera; species Leisingera sp. F5. Next base: position 605 of record NZ_LUKH01000293.1, read on the forward strand.
CAAAGCCGCCGACGCCAACCCCGAACACCGACCAGCTGCCGCCGCCGTGGTTCACCACCTCGGCACCAAAGGCCTGCATCGCCTTGGCGGTGTCCAGAACGTCTTCGCCCTCCAAGAGGCCGGAGATCTTGGTCTCCCCTACTGACAGCGCACCCAGGATCAGCGAGCGGTGCGAGATCGACTTGTCGCCGGGCACCTCTGCCACGCCTTTGAGCGGGTCCGCACGGTGGGAGGTCATCGGGATGGGCGTGCCGTGTCCGGACATGGGGCTTCCTTCGTCTGTCGGTACTTACTTTCGTTGGCGCTATCGGTAGCGGATTGGCGCTGGACGGTCCAGAGCCTTTGCCCGCCGCCCGCCTGCACCCTCAGCCAAGGCGGCGGAAGGTCAGGTAGTGCGGCGTGCGGCCTTCGCGCAGGGCTTTCTGCTCATATCGTGTGGAAATCCAGTCATCCCAGGACTGGCGCCAATCGGATGGGCCTTCGGCCAGCCATTCAAAACCGGCCTTTGGCACCTCCTCCAGGGTCTGGCGCACATAGTCGGGAATGTCGGTTGCCACGCGAAAAATCGCGCCCGGCTTCAGACAGCGGGCCAGCGGCGCCAGATGTTCTTGCGTCACGAAACGGCGGCGGTGGTGGCGGGCCTTGGGCCAGGGATCAGGATACAGCAGAAACGCGCGTGAGATGGACGCCGCCGGCAGCACATCCATCAGATCGCGCGCATCACCGGGATGCACCGCAATATTGTCCGCACCGGCCCTGCGGATCTTGCCCAGCAGCATGGCCACGCCGTTGATAAAGGGTTCGGCACCGATTATGCCCGCATCCGGATTGCTGGCGGCCTGATGCACCAGATGCTCGCCGCCGCCAAAGCCGACCTCAAGCCAGACATCCTTGCCGCCGAACAGCGCCTCCAGATCCAGCGGAGTGCGGTCGGGGTTCACATCCCAATCCACGGCGCCGGGGCTGAGGCTGGCCAGATCCTCGTCCAGATACCGCTTTTGGCTGTCCTTCAGGGTCTTGCCCTTGAAGCGGCCATAGAAGTTGCGCCAGGGCGCGCCGCTGGCGTGTTTATCGGCCGCATTGGCAACAGCGGTCCGGGCAGTCTTGGTCTGGTCGTCGCGGGGCTTTTGATCGCCGGACATGCGTCTGGGCTCCTGTTCAGGGCATATTTTGAAAGGCTGGACGCTCCTCTGCCGCAAGCGGGCCTCCTGGTCAAGCCTGTGTCAAGCCGGCTAGCGGGTTTGCCCCTCCCGGACCTCCCGCAGAACGCCCGCTGCAATCAGCCGCAAGCGGCTGGGATACCATTCGCCGTCCGGGTCCGTGCGCAGCGTCTCAATCGCAAAGCCGGGATCGACGCCGCGCGCCACCATATAGCTGAGATGGTCATAAACCTCGCGCTGAGTGTCCTCGTATATCCAGGAACCGAAATCATACGGTGTTGCCCAGCGGTGGCGTTTGCGTTCGCTGCGATAGTATTTATGCACCGCATCCGCAGGCCAGTTGCGCTGATGGAAGCCGATGCTGGACCCGATTGTCATCCGCCGCCGGCCGCCGGCCAGAAAGACATCGACACAGGCGCTGATACAGGTGCCATCAACCAAAGTGTCGAGCCCGTATTCCAGCACCAATCCGGCGATTTCTTCCCCGGCATAGACGCTGCCACCAATGCTGTTGAGTTGCAGCTCCGAGATTTCCGGGCTTTTATTCAGGATATCCCGCAGCGCTAAGACATCGTCATCGGTGATTTCTGACGGTTCCCCTTCCACCTCTGTTTCGGTGTCATAGATCAGCGTTTTGCCTTGCAGGCTGAACTTTTGCGGCAGCACCTCTTTGGCGGCCACGGCAGACGCCAATGCCAGGCAGGAAAGTACAGTCATCACTCGCAGCATCGCGGTCCCGGCAGCTGAAGTTACCCTTCACGGCACTATGGCGCAGCCCGGCGGCGCACTCCAGCCTCAAAAGGTCAGAATTTCTGTCCCAATGTTTCGCGTGCGAAACATCCGGTCAGCAATGCTGACCGGTCCGCCGCGCTGCAGCGCGGCGCCCGGCCCAACGGCAGAGGCGCATTCCCTGAATGCACCGATACGGGCGGGAGCAGCGGCTCGAACAAAAAAAGCGGGCCCTTCGGCCCGCTCTCCTGTCTCAACCAATCCGGCTTCAGACGGCGTTCTTCAGCGCCTCGGCCAGATCTGTGCGCTCCCAGCTGAAACCGCCATCGGCTTCCGGGTCGCGTCCAAAATGGCCATAGGCAGCGGTGCGCTGATAAATCGGTCTGTTCAGGCCCAGATGTGAACGGATGCCGCGCGGGGTCAGGTCCATCACCTGATCAATCGCCTTTTCAATCGCTGCGGCGTCCACTTCGCCGGTGCCATGTGTGTCTGCATAGATCGACAGCGGCTTGGACACGCCGATGGCATAAGACAGCTGAATGGTGCATTTATCCGCCATACCGGCGGCCACCACG
>NZ_LUKH01000294.1:0-3066 GCF_001593695.1 Leisingera sp. F5
CTTTGGCAAACACCGCAGCAAAGTAGCGCGGCAGGTTTTTCTGGCCCTCAACGGACGTGAGCTTCATTCGCTTCCCCCTGTGAGACACGGACTGGCTACAAGGAAAAAGCTAGGCCGCGGGGGACCTTCCGGCAAGAAAACTATGCGTTAGCGGTCTTCACGCGCATCGTGATAGGCCGCGAGTGCACGGTCGCGCCCCTCTTTCAGGCTAATGACCGGCTCTGCGCGGGGAGTGTCCGTTGAAAGGTTCCAGGACAGCGGCGCGGCGTCGAAAAAGTCCAGCGCGGATTGCGGTGCGTTGCCTTGCCCCTCGGCAATCCAGCGTCGCGTGTAGGTGCCTGATGGGTCGAATTTTTCCAGCTGACCGCTGGGGTTGAAGACACGGAAGAAAGGAGCTGCATCAGGGCCGGAACCTGCAACCCACTGCCAGCCCATGGCGTTGGATGCCGGGTCCCAGTCCACCAGCGCCTCTGCAAACCAGTCCATCCCGATTTTCCAATGTGTCATCAAATGCTTGGTGAGGAAACTTGCCACAATCATCCGGGCCCGGTTGTGCATCTTTCCGGTTACATACAGCTCCCGCATGGCGGCATCGATGAAATCGTACCCGGTCTGCCCGCGCTGCCAGGCCAGCACCTGCGGGGTGATGTCCTGCACCCAAGGGAAGGCCTGCCATTCGTCGCGCCAGCTGCTCGTCAGCATATGCGGCGAGTTGTACATCAGGTGATAGGCGAACTCGCGCCAGGCGATCTCTTTCAGAAAATGTTCCGCACCCTGGCTGCCGCGCTCCATCGCCGCGCGGCCCAGGTGCCACATGCGGTGCGGGCTGATTTCCCCCCAGGCGAGGTTTTCCGACAGGCCGGAGGTGGCGTCCTCGCCCGGATAATCGCGGCGTTCTTTATATACATCCACAGTGTCTTCGAGAAATCCATCCAGACGGTTCAGCGCGGCGTCTTCGCCCACACGGCAGTAGCTGGCCACCACATCCGCACCGCGGTGCATGGCGGCGCCCATATCCCAGGCAGTGAGATCTTCGCTGACGGGCCAGTTTTCCGGTGCTGGCAGCGTGGCGGGTGCCGCCAGCAGGCTGGTGACGCTGCGGCCCCGCACGGCCTTCCAAAACGGGGTGTAGACCTTGTACATGCCTCCGGTCTTGGTCTCGACCGTCCAGGGTTCAAACAACAACCGCCCGCCGTGAGACTTAGCCGCGATCCCCTGCGCCGCGAGCCGCTGTTTGATATCCGTGTCGCGGGCGATGGCCTGCGGATCATACAGGCGGGACCAATGCACGGCCCCTGCTCCGGTTTCACGGATCAGCTGTTGCAGCACGTCCAGCGCTCTGCCCCGGCGCAAGATCAGGCGGGAGCCGACCTTGGCCAGCTCCTGTGCGAAACGCTCCAGCCCCAGCCCTAGGCGAAATTTAGGCGCCGCGCCCAGCGCCGCGTCCTGTTCGTCCAGAACGTAGACCGGCAGGACAGCGCTGCCCCCTGCCAAGGCAGCCATCAGTGCCGGATTGTCGCACAGGCGGAGATCCCGCCGGATCCACCAGATCGCCAGAGGACGGCTGCTCATAATTGGCTTCCCTTCCTGGGTTGGCTACAATACCCGATCCAAGGCCTCGATCAGTTTGGCGACCTCGGCCTGGGATGTGTAATGGGTGAAGCTCATACGCAGCACGCCTTCGTTTGGATCAATGCCCATCGCGGAAAGGGCGCGCACCGCGTAGAAATCACCGCCGCCGGCCATAATGCCATATTCCGACAGCTCCGCGGCAACCGGCTCAGCCGGACGGTTCAGGGCAATGGCAACGGTGGGCGCGCGGGTTTCTGCGGTTGCGGGCCCGAGCAAGCGCACATCGTTGCGGTCCTTAACCGCATCCAGCAGCGGCTGCAGCAGGGTGATTTCATGCTGACGCATCAGGTCGTGGACAAAGGCGCCGGTTTCGGCCGCGGTGCCCGCGTGGCCATGTTGGACCGCCAATGCCTCGAAATAATCCGCCATGCCGGCCGAGGCCGCCACCTGGGCATGGTCCGGGCCTGCCGGGGTGAACCGTTTATAGAGTGTGTCCGCATTGAAGTAATGCGCCTGGTTTGGCAGCAGCGCGCCCAGCGCCTTGCGGATCACCATGATGCCCTGATGGGGGCCATAGGTCTTGTAGGCGGAAAACAGATAGATATCGGCGCCCAGATCATCCACGTTCGGCAGCCCGTGCGGCGCATATGAAACCCCGTCAACACAGACAAAGGCACCGGCGGCATGGGCTAGGGCTGTGATCTCGGGCACCGGGTTGATCTCGCCCACCACGTTGGAACAATGGGGGAAACAGACCAGGCGGACGTTTTCGTCCAGCAGGCTTTCCAGTTGCGCCACGTCCAGATGTCCGGTCTGCGGGTCGATCTGCCATTCGCGAATCTCGATCCCCTCCTCGGCCAGACGGCGCCAAGGGCCGGTGTTGGCTTCGTGGTCCTGGTTGGTGACGATGATCGCCTCGCCGGGCTTCATGAATTTGCGAAATGCCTGGGCCAGCACATAGGTGTTCTGGGTGGTCGAGGGGCCAAAGCTCAGCTCTTCGGTTGCCACGCCCATCAGCGCTGCCAAACGAGCACGGGCTTCGTCCATTTCGCCGCCGCCCAGGCGGGAGGCCTTATAAGGCGCATAGGGCTGCACCTTGCGCTGGGTATAGAACCGGGTCAGCCGGTCAATCACCTGGCGGCAGGCATAGGAGCCGCCCGCATTTTCAAAAAACGCCTGGTTCTGAAGGCTGGGTTCGGCAAAGGCCGGGAATTGGGCCCGGACAAAATCAATATCCAATGCGGTCATTTCTGTCTCCTCTTTCGCCTTGCTGTCCTGTTGCACTCCGCAGTTTGCTGCGGTTCCGGCAAGGCCGTGCTCCCGCACAAGGATTGAGGGAACACAGACAGCCCTGCAAGCCGGAATTCCGGATCGGGACGGCAGGTAAGAAAATCAATTGCACCGGAGGCTCCAGACAGGAAGCTGATGCCAGAAACTGGCAGGAGCACCTGTCATGCTGACCACAGGCAAACACGGAGGATTTGATATGGCCTA
>NZ_LUKH01000295.1:0-3062 GCF_001593695.1 Leisingera sp. F5
TCATAAGACTGGTGAACGCAGTCAAATCCCGGTTGATAGTGGAAACGGTCACTTTTTCTGCACGCCTGCGAGCGACAAATTCTGAAACGGTTGCCACCGTGATCTCTGCGGCCATTAACTCTTCGATTTCACGGTCCGCATCCTCACAGATATCAACGATAACGCGAAGAATTTGGCGGAGGCTGCTCTGATAACGCTTGCGAGTTTCATTGGCGCGCATGCTTGAAGCATTTCCATTGCTCGATAAGGTAACGGCCCTCTCGAAGCGTCGGGCAAAGAATATCATCGCCGCTGACATCCAATCGAATGGCCCGGGTGCCATACCCTTCCCGAATGTCATTCACGTGCCGGACAATGGCCTTTTCGAGAATTTCCAGAACAGACACGTCCTGAAAATCGAAAAGGACACCGTCCTCGAGGCGTTCGAGCGTCGGCGCGATCTGGCGGAGCTTTAACTCCGGGATCTCAACTGAGGCTTCGCGCCATTCCGTTACGAAGTGTCTCGCATACCGGATGGCTCGAAGAGCAGCCCGCTCCTGAGGAGATTCCGGCTCGTAACCTGTTTCGTATTGCATCTGAACCTCCCTCATGCAGCGATGTCGAAATCGAAGACTGGCAGATCAGACGCAGCATCAATTGCGCGCATGTGATCTTCCAGGCGGTCTGTCAAAAGACAGATCTCCTCAACCATCGGATCCATGGGATCGATTTCTGCGAAGAGCGCGGTTTCGAGGCGCAGCGGGTCACCAACGTATTTCAGGGTGAACAGCTCGTGCAGGGCGACGAGATCGAGACGGGCACGACGGGTCAGCTGCCGGGTCAATCCCAGATGATCCAACAGATACTGAACGCGTTTCAGGGCCTTTCCGCCGCCCAAAACGAGGGCAGCATTCTGCAGGCCCTCATTATTCTCGGAAAGAAAGAGAAAGAGGGCCTGAACGGCAGGTGAAGGGGATGTGTGCATAGCGCAACTCCTTGTTGGTGGTTTGCTGCCACTAAGGACAGCTCAAGAAGGGGGCGGAGCGTTGCTGTGTTGTTCCTTTTCTGTTTTCGAATGACTTTGTTTTCTGCGCTGTCTCAACCTGAGGACTGCGCGGAAAACAAAGGTCTTCGACCTCTTCGTGATTGTGGGTTCGGCCAGATAATCAAATTCTCCTTCGGCATTATCACCATGCAAGCCTCATTGCTTGCTTTCCCTGATCCCTGCCAGCCATGCCCGGGCCAGTTTGGCGGCATCTTCACCTGCGCGATGAACCGTCGTTTCATTCGCCAGATGGCTGTACACGTCGAGCAGACGTCCTGGAGCAATCTGACCGTCCATTTCCGAAAAGGCCCACCAGACCGCACGATCAAAGTCGTCGAGCTTGATATCAGGTGCTCCACCGATGGATTGCATCAGACGGTCGAGCCAACGCTGATCGAATTCCGGCGCATCGCTGACAACGCGTTTTCCTTGGAGCTTGCCCCGAAGCCACATCGCTACGCTTCCCGCCGTTTCCGCCTCATTCAGGGCGCTCCTGGGGATGCCGTGCACCTTTTCGCTTGCCGGATGCCAGTCATCCATGGACCAAGACGGCTTCGGACGGATGAGCTTGGCCTCGACAGCAACTCGACCGTTGTCCACCCAAGCGATACCGACCTCGACGGGCCAGCTTTTAGGCGCCAGACTTGAAGCTTCAAAATCTTTGAAAATCGGTTCCATGGTTCTTCCTTTTCTCAGGGTTGGAGGACGCTTTTCAGCGCATTCTCACCTCGAGGGATGCGCTGAAAAGCTCGCCTCCAAGCCCTGCTTCAGCTGAATTCAAAGAGCTTCAAGTTCACGCCGCCGACCATGTCCTCAAAGGCTTTCTGTCCTTGCAGGCGCTGTGCTTTTGCAACCATCTGGTCTTGGTAATCCGCGGCTGTCCGTGGTGATTTCTGGCCGTTTGCCGCCAAGGCCATGTCCGTTCCGGCAGCCCCCAACTCAATACCCAGAAAGGTATGCAGGATGGTGCGGGCAATATGCTCGCCGGTTCCGAAAACATTGCGCCAGCAATCAGAGATGTAGTTGTAGCCCACACCTACCCCGTCGTTTCGAACGAAGAGCGGCCGATTGGACTTCAGGCAGCCGTTGCGCATCTGGTCGAGCCAGGCCTCGTCACACCCCCTGAGGATCAGTGCATCAATGAATACATTCAGCCGGGGATCAATTTCCGCGTCATAAGTCTCATTATCCTTGGACAGGGTGATGTGCAGCTCATATCGCCCTTGCCGCCACGACAGGTGCTCCCCGAATTTAAGCCGTGTATCCGCCAAGCGGACCGGAAGCACTGAAAACAGCGCCAAAGAAGCAGCGGTGTTTCTCAACGCCTGGCGCGAGCGTGGGCATGTCAGACTTTCCGCCTCCTTCAGAAAGTCCTCCGCGCGGCCGATGATCGCTACCGGCGAATATCCGGTTTTCTGCAGCTTTTCATACTTCTTCTTTGGAGCCTTGCGGGCCTGATCCTCAGCCTTTCGCAGGAGCTGCGACAATAGCTCCTGCGCCTCCTGGTCGGCGCCGACATAGCGGGCACATTTCTTCAATGCAGAGAAAGAGGCCAGCTGTGTCGCGGCGGCCAGCCCGCGTCCACGCATGTCGCGGGTGAAGGCCTTCACTGCCTCAACCGAGATTTCCTCCGGCACCCCGGCCTTTCTGGCCGAACACGCCAGCTGCCTCAGCTTCATTCTGTATGTCGGGATCATTTTGGGAGACGGTGCGATGACACCGTCCCCATCAAAGCCCGCCGCCATGTCTGCCAGCGCATTTCTCCAGTGTTCTGGCAGTTCCTCCTCCCGAATCGACACCCTGAGCGTGCGCCGCCTCGGCGCCGTGGCCGCCGGCTTCCGGGTCTGCGCCTCTTTCCGGCGGATGGCGTCAGTCAGAACGAGGATGGCGGGCTGGGCCGGGAAAACCGCCTGCATCGCCTTTTTCAAGGCGCGCAGGCGGTTGGCGGACCGATACCCGGCATCGAATGACAGGCAGTCCGAAACCGAAAGTTCCCATATAGAAGCAATCTGCCTGCCTTCGATGAACGCGAGGAAAT
>NZ_LUKH01000296.1:0-3032 GCF_001593695.1 Leisingera sp. F5
AAAGAGTTGAGGATACGTACGGTGCCAAGCCGCTGGTTGTGAGTGAAGGCGGCATTGATTTTGACCAGGTGGAATTCGCCTATGGCCGCGATGTGGGCGGGGTGCAGGGCATCAGCCTGAAAATCAAACCAGGTGAGAAGCTGGGCATTGTCGGCGCTTCCGGGGCGGGGAAGTCAACGCTCGTTTCATTGCTTCTTCGGCTCTATGACGGAGAAAACGGGCGCATTCTGATCGACGGACAGGATATTTCCGGTGTCACCCAGAATTCGCTGCGCAGCCAGATCGGCATGGTCACCCAGGAAACTGCCATGTTCAATCGTTCAGCCAGGGACAATATCTTGTATGGGCGGCCGGATGCGTCGGAGCAAGCTCTGATCGCCGCTGCAGAGAAAGCTGAGGCGCATGAGTTCATTACCGAGTTGGAGGATGGGCAAGGCCACAAAGGTTATGACGCTTTTCTCGGCGAGCGCGGTGTGAAACTCTCGGGCGGGCAGCGGCAGCGGATCGCTCTGGCCCGAGCTATCCTTAAGGACGCGCCCATTTTGGTTTTGGACGAGGCCACTTCGGCGCTGGATTCCGAGGTGGAGGCGGCCATACAGACCGCACTGCACCGGGTGATGGAGGGTAAAACGGTGCTGGCCATCGCCCACCGGCTGTCGACGCTGAGCGAAATGGACCGGATCATTGTGATGGAAAAAGGGCGGATTGCTGAAAGCGGCAGTCATGAAGAGCTCTTGGCCAAGGCCGGGCTTTATGCTGCCTTTTGGGCGCGCCAGTCCGGCGGCTTCATCTGTACGGATGAGAACAGGGCAGCAGCTGAATAAATTTTCCGGCGCATTTTGCTTTTGCTGACCATCTTGCCGCGGTAATGAGCAGCCATGACTGACGCAGCCAGAACTACAGCAACGATCAGCCGGCTGGGCCATCAGGGCGACGGCGTGGCCGATGGACCCTTGTTTGCCCCGCGTGCTTTGCCAGGAGAAACCGTCTCAGGTTTCACGGAGGGCAGCCGGCTGACCAATATCCGGATCGAGACCCCATCCGAGCACCGGGTGCAGCCGCCGTGCCGCCACTACAAATCCTGCGGCGGCTGCCAGCTGCAGCACGCAAGTGACGGATTTGTGGCTGAGTGGAAAACGGAAGTCGTGCGCACAGCGTTGACGGCACAGGGGTTAGAGACTGAATTCCGCCCGATCCACACCTCGCCGTCCCGCTCCCGCCGCCGCGCGACGCTTGCGGTGCGGCGCACCAAGAAGGGTGCGATGGCCGGATTTCATGGACAGGCGTCGGATGTGATCACGGAGATCCCTGAGTGCCAGCTGCTGGAACCTGCGTTGAAGGCCGCGATTCCCGTTGTAGAGGCGTTGGCGATGGCCGGGGCTGGCCGGAAGACACCGCTGGCCGTGACGGTCGCCACCTCGGACGCTGGGCTGGACATGCTGGTCAGGAACGGCAAGCCGCTGGACGGGCAATTGCGCATCGAACTGGCGCGGCTGGCAGACCAGCACCGGATTGCCCGGTTGACCTGGGAGGATGAGCCGGTCGCGATGGAGCAGCGGCCAATGCAACGCTTTGGCGCCGCGCGCGTTTGCCCGCCGCCGGGGGCTTTCCTGCAAGCCACCCGGGAAGGTGAGGCGGCGTTGCTGGCAGCGGTTCAGGAAATAACAAGCGGAGCCAAACGGATCGTCGATTTGTTTGCAGGCTGCGGCACCTTCACCCTGCCTTTGGCGGAAACCGCCGAAGTGCATGCGGTGGAAGGTGAACGTTCAATGCTGGAAGCTTTGGATGCTGGCTGGCGCAGGGCGGCGGGTCTGAAGAAAGTCACCACCGAAGTCCGCGACCTATTCCGCAATCCGCTGTTGCCCGAGGATTTGAACCCGTTTGGTGCTGCCTTTGAAGCTGCCGTGATTGATCCGCCGCGCGCAGGCGCTGAGACACAAACTGCCCAGTTGGCCAAAGCCCGAACACCCGTGATCGCCTATGTATCCTGCAATCCGGTGAGCTTTGCCCGCGACGCCAAAGCACTGGTTGCGGCGGGTTACAGCCTTGACTGGGTGCAGGTTGTTGATCAGTTCCGTTGGTCGGCCCATACCGAACTGGCTGCGCGATTTACCATGAAAGACTGAGATGACCGATACCCCTGCTTTCGCCCCGACCCGCCGCCTGGCAGCCATTCTGGACAGTGACCGGTTCGGCCGGTTTATTACCGCTGTCATCCTGGTCAATGCGGTCACCCTGGGGTTGGAGACAGCCCCATCTGTCATGGCTAAGATTGGCGGTCTGATTCACCTGATCGACTACATTTGCTTGTCTATTTTTGTGGTGGAGATCCTGGCCAAACTCTTTGTGCGCAGGTTGCGGTTTTTCCTGAGCGGCTGGAATGTGTTCGATTTCGTGATCGTCGGCATTGCGCTGGCACCGGGGACGCAAGGCCTGTCAGTACTGCGGGCGCTGCGTATCTTGCGGGTGTTGCGGGTTATTTCGGTTGCACCGCGCCTGCGCCGGGTGGTCGAGGGGTTCATCACCGCGCTGCCGGGGATGGGGTCGGTTTTTCTGCTGATGGCGATCATTTTCTACATCGGCTCTGTGATCGCGACCAAGCTGTTCGGCCACGACTTTCCGGAATGGTTCGGCGACCTGGGCCGCAGCGCCTATTCGCTGTTCCAGATCATGACGCTGGAAAGCTGGTCGATGGGTATTGTGCGGCCAGTGATGGAGGTGCATCCGCACGCCTGGGCGTTCTTTGTACCGTTCATCATGGTGACGACCTTTGCCGTAGTGAACCTTCTTGTCGGCCTGATCGTGAACTCCATGCAGGATGCCCATGGCGAAGAAGAGGTGGAACGCACCGATGCCTATAGGGACGAAGTGCTGAGCCGGCTGGAAGCGATTGAACAGAGGCTAAGCAGTCAATCGGCCCCGGACAGGAAATTGTGAATTTCCTTAACAGGCAATTCGCGGTAAAGGCTGAATAGAGGCAAAAAAAGAAATACAGGCTTTGAGAATGGACAGAAGGGCATTTGGTTTCGGTG
>NZ_LUKH01000297.1:0-3025 GCF_001593695.1 Leisingera sp. F5
AGGAACGTGACCACGGACAGCAAGCGCCCTCTCACCCTCCGCGATGTATCCGAAGCAACCGGTGTTTCCGAAATGACCGTGAGCCGCGTTCTGCGCAATCGCGGCGATGTGTCGGAAAAGACCCGCACCAAGGTGCTGAGTGCCGCCAAGGAGCTGGGCTACGTGCCCAACAAGATCGCCGGCGCGCTGGCTTCGAACCGGGTGAACCTGGTGGCGGTGATCATCCCGTCGCTGTCGAATATGGTCTTCCCTGAGGTTCTGACCGGCGTCAACAAGGTGCTGGAGAACACCGAGCTACAGCCGGTGGTCGGGGTGACTGACTATCAGCCCGAAAAAGAGGAAAAAGTGCTGTACGAGATGCTCTCGTGGCGCCCCTCAGGTGTTATCATTGCCGGGCTGGAGCATACCGAAGCCGCCCGCGCCATGCTGAACAGCGCCGGCATCCCGGTGGTGGAGATCATGGATACTGACGGCAAGCCGGTGGATGCGATGGTCGGTATTTCCCACCGTCGCGCGGGCCGCGAAATGGCCAGGGCGATCCTTAAGGCCGGATATCAGCACATTGGCTTCATGGGCACCAAAATGCCGCTTGACCACCGGGCGCGAAAGAGGTTCGAAGGTTTCACCGAGGCGCTGGCCAAGGAAGGCGTGGAGATCGAGGACCGCGAATTCTACTCAGGCGGCTCTGCCCTGGCCAAGGGGCGCGAGATGACGCAGGCCATGCTGGAACGATCGCCGGAACTGGATTTCCTCTATTTTTCCAATGATATGATCGGCGCGGGTGGATTGCTGTATTTGCTCGATCAGGGCATTGATGTGCCGGGCCAGATCGGCCTGGCCGGGTTCAACGGGGTGGAGCTGTTGCAGGGGCTGCCGCGCAAGCTTGCCACCATGGATGCCTGCCGTCAGGAGATTGGCCGAAGAGCGGCGGAAATCATTGCCGCGCAGCTGGAAGATCCGGACGCGGAGATTGAAAACAAAGTCACTTTGACCCCGACCATTTCCTATGGCGACACGCTGAAACGGCGCTGATGGCGCTGCAGCGGCTGGACAATCAAAGCGCGCGGCGGCTGTTCTTGGACCGCCATGCCTTGCTTGAACAGCCAGCAGGTCCGGCCAAGGGAGCGGATCTGCTGGCGCTGATCCAGCGGCTGGGCTTTGTACAGCTCGACAGTATCAACACGGTGGCGCGCGCGCATGACGTGATCCTCTATTCACGCCGCCCGGGCTATCGCGCCAAACATCTGAAGCAGCTCTACGAGCGGGACCGCGGGCTGTTTGAACATTGGACCCATGACGCCGCGATGATCCCGATGGCGTTCTACCCTCATTGGCATCTGCGGTTTCTGCGTGATACCGAGCTGCTGCGCAATCGCTGGCGCAACTGGCGGCGCGACGGGTTTGAGGCGCAGTTCGAAACCGTCCTGAACCATGTGCGGGATCACGGTCCAGTCAGTTCTTCTGACCTTGGCAAGGATGAAAAGAAGGGCTCCGGCGGCTGGTGGGACTGGCACCCGTCTAAGACTGCGTTGGAATATCTCTGGCGCTCAGGCGCGCTGACAGTGGTGGGGCGTGAAGGTTTCCAGAAACGCTATGACCTGACCGAACGAGTGATTGAGGAGCATCTGCGCCCTGGCACCTCCTGCGACGAGACTGCGACCATTAACTGGCTTTGCTCCGCTGCGATGGACCGGCTGGGCTTTGCCACCTCCGGCGAGCTCGCGGCGTTCTGGGACACCGCTTCTCCGGTGGAAGCCAAGTTATGGTGCGCCGAACAGCTGCGCCGTGGAGAGCTGGAAGAGATTGAAGTCGAACAGGCGGACGGCAAGCTGCGCAAAGTGTTCGCCCGTCCGGGCACCGTGAAAGCCGCCGCGGAATTGGGTCCGGCACCAGGCCGGATGCGGGTGCTCAGCCCCTTTGACCCAGCCCTGCGCGACCGCAAGCGAGCGGAACGGCTGTTCGGTTTCCACTACCGGATCGAGGTTTTCACCCCGGCACTCAGGCGCCAGTATGGCTATTACGTCTTTCCACTGCTGGAAGGCATACGTCTGGTTGGCCGGATTGATATGAAGGCGGACCGGGACGCAGACGTCCTTCGCGTCACCGCCGTATGGCCTGAACGGGATGTGAAGTGGTCACCGGTCCGCGCCAGGCGGCTGGAGGCTGAACTGGGTCGGGTTGCACGTTTTGCGGGCCTCAGCAGAGTGTGTTTCACAGACGGCTGGCTGCGCTGACAGAAGCTACTCTGGCTGCAACTGCGCCTCGATTACCCGGCGATAATCTTCCGGCGCTGGTATTGCTGTGAAGCTCTCCGGAGCAATGAATACGCAAACGAACCTGCCTTCAAAACAAAGCTCCCCATTCTGCCGCGCATTCACCCGGAAAGTCACCGACTTGCCGCCCAACGCGGAAGGCCAGACATCGCACATCAGCCGGTAACGCGGGGTCACAGGCGCGCGGAAATCGATGCTCATATGCACGAATGGCGTGCCGGTGCCCCGGTCCAGCTCCATCTGATACCAGCCATCGCCACCCAAGTGATGCTCCCACCAGGCGTCAATCGCTTCCAATGCAAAGACAGGCAGCCGTCCGGTATAGGCAATCCGGGCCGGATCGCAGTCCCCCCAGCCGACACGGATTTCATGGGTAAAACCCTGCTGTGCTGAAACGGAAGTATGTTCAGTCATTCCTGTTCCTCATTGCATCAGCATCAGAGGCAATAGCGTGATGATTGGGAAAGCCACCAGGATGACAACCCGGATAAGGTCAGAAGCAACAAAGAACATCACCGCCTTGTATGTGTCGATCATCTTGGTCTTTCGGTCCATCGCATTGATGATGAACAGGTTCATTCCAACCGGCGGGGTGATCAAGCCCACTTCCACAACGATCAGCACTAGGATCCCGAACCAGATGGCGACATATTCCGCCTCGATCCGGTTCACCCGGCCTTCGGTCACCCGGATGCCCAGCTCTTTCATCTGCTCACGGGTCAATTCGGCTCCGGCAGCAATGGCGTCCTTGA
>NZ_LUKH01000298.1:0-3014 GCF_001593695.1 Leisingera sp. F5
TTGCCGAAAACGGTGCCGCTGCCTGGATGTCGCCGGACGAGCTGCTGCTGCTGGTGCCATATGAGGATGCGGTTGCCAAAACCGCGGAATTGGCTGGGGCGCTGAAAGGTGAACATGCGCTGGCAGTAAATGTCTCTGACGCCCGTGCCTTCTTCCGCCTGTCGGGTGAAGGTGCGCGAGAGGTACTGGGCAAAGTGAGCCCGGTGGACTTTGACGCTGCGGCATTCAAGGCAGGCCAGTTCCGCCGTTCGCGCCTGGCACAGGTGGCTGGCGCCTACTGGTTGAACGAAGACGGCAGTTTTTACATCGTCTGCTTCCGCTCTGTCGGCGAATATGTGTTCAAACTGCTCAGCACAGCGGCGCATCCGCAAAGTAAAGTGGGTGTTTACTAAAGTTTTCACTCGCTTTTTGCTTGTGACGCCATCACGCGTCATTTACGGTGCCCTGGAGACCTTCCAGGGCATCTTTTTTTGTTTTTCACTTCCCTGGAAGTTTACATTTTTACGATTGCAACTGTTTGATTTGATACCCTTTCTTTCAAGTGGGGGTAGGTTTTGTGACGATGTTTCAGGGAGCGGCTGATGGGTCTGCCGGCATGCGGAATTTTAGCACTGGCTATTTCACTGTCCGGGGGTGCGGCAGTGGCCGAAACAAGCTTTCGCTGCAATCTGAAACCGATTTCCGGCGTTACTTGGGTTCCCGGCCGGATTACCGTGCATTTTTCCGATGATTTCACCATTGCAAAGGTCACTGATGCGGCGTTTGGTGTGTCTGTCGCAGCTAAGGTATCGCAGCGCAGCGAGACATCTTATGCGATTAGCTGGTCATTGCCCGGGCTTGCTGTGCTGACGGACAACGGGCAGGCAAAGCCGCGCTTCAGGGCTGTGCTGAACACCGCAAATTTGAAGATGAGCATTCAATCAATCCGCCCCGGCAGCACAGAGCAGCCGCCGCGCGGTTCCGGAACGTGCCGCCGGGAGCCTTCTTTGTCGCTGCTGGCCCAGAACCACATCGGTTGGAACTAGGCAGGTAATCTAAGGCCCGGCGGGGCAGGCTATGGGCTGCAGCGCAACTGCAGATTGCCGTTGCATCGGAGCCGGTATCCCTGCATCACTGCACAGCAAAAAAATGGAACCATCAAATGAAACGATATCTACTGACCGCATCCATTCTGCTGTCAGCCGCGTCCGCCGCAGCAGCGGGAGGAAAAGACACCATCACATATGATTGCGCGATGAAGGTGTTCACCAACAATGGCTGGATTGCCCCGCGGGTGCTTGTCATGTGGGACGAAGAAAACCAGTCTGCGCAGATCTATGACGGGTATATACACAAACTGGTCGGAGAGCCTATTCCGGCTAAAGTCTCGCCGCGAAACGAAATTTCCTACAACTTGGACTGGCGGGTGAATAACATTCCGGTCAGCAATGCCCGAATGACGCTTGATGGATTGTATTCAGCTGTTTTGAATACCAAGCAGAACACTCTGTCGATCCGCGGCGTCATCACGGGTGTCGCCAATCAGCCGCGTGGCAAAGGTAAATGCATCGTCAAAAAAGGCTGAGGCCGGCATCGCGCCAGCCGGACCAGGCTGGCATCGCCTTTTTTGCACATAGACCTTGCGCGGAAATGGGGCCTTGGCTCTTGACCTGATAGCGCGCGCACAGCATGTATCTGCGCAGGAACGCAAACTTTTTTCACAGGGGGCCCAAATGGCTTTTGAACTTCCCGATCTTCCTTATGCACACGACGCCCTGGCTGCCAAAGGCATGTCGGCCGAGACCCTGGAATACCACCACGACCTGCACCACAAGGCCTATGTCGATAACGGCAACAAGCTGATCGCCGGCACCGAGTGGGACGGCAAGTCGCTGGAAGAGATCATCAAAGGCACCTATGACGCCGGTTCCGTTGCCCAGAACGGTATCTTCAACAACATTTCGCAGCTGTGGAACCACAACCAGTTCTGGGAAATGATGGGCCCGGGCGCCAGCGCAATGCCGGGCGAGCTGGAAAAGGCGCTGGTCGAGTCGTTCGGCTCGGTTGACGAGTTCAAGTCGCAGTTCTCTGCAGCAGGCGCCGGTCAGTTCGGTTCCGGCTGGGCCTGGCTGGTTAAGAACGCCGACGGGTCGCTGGCAGTGACCAAAACCGAAAACGGCGTCAACCCGCTGTGCTTCAACCAGACCGCACTGCTGGGCTGCGATGTGTGGGAACATTCCTATTACATTGATTTCCGCAACAAGCGTCCGGCTTACCTGACCAACTTCCTGGACAATCTGGTGAACTGGGAAAACGTCGCCTCGCGGATGTAAGTCCTGAGCGGCATGAATTCTGGAGCGCCCGGTCATCCGACCGGGCGTTTCTTGTTTGGACCGGCGGCTGGCGCGTATTGCGCACGGCCCGCCGGAACGGGGGAACGGTGATGACAGAGGCAGCCAAGGGCATACTGGCAATGGTCTCGGCCTGCGTGGTCTGGGGGCTGTCGGGGATCTACTACAATGCTTTGTCGCATGTGCCGCCGGAACAGGTGCTGTCGCACCGGGCATTGTGGTCGTTTCTGTTTTTTGCCGGCGTGCTGCTGTTTCAGGGCCGGATCGGCACCTTAACGGCAGCTTTCACCAGCAGGCGGAGCACATTGTTTCTGGTTCTCGCAACAGCGATGATCTCGCTCAACTGGTTTGTGTTCATCTCTTCAGTGCAGACCGGTTATGCCACCGAGGCGAGCCTGGGGTATTATATCTTTCCGTTGCTGAGCGTACTGCTGGGGCGGCTGGTCTTCGGTGAGCAGCTGACCCGGGCGCAGGTCGCGGCAGTCGGGCTGGCGGCACTGGCGGTTGCGGTGCTGTCCTTCGGGCTGGGCGCAGCCCCTCTGATTCCGCTAGTGCTGGCGATTAGCTTTGCCCTTTATGGTGTTGCAAAAAAACAAATTCCATTGGGTCCGGTGGTATCTGTCACCGCCGAGGTTCTGCTGATCCTGCCCGTAGCGCTGGCGGTGATCTGGCTGACCGGTGGCG
>NZ_LUKH01000299.1:0-3006 GCF_001593695.1 Leisingera sp. F5
GGCCAGGGCTTTTGCCTGTATTACAAAGTCCTGGAGAAGGGTCGTTTCCCATGGCCTGCGGCGACGGATGGCAGCGTGCGTCTGACCGCCGCTCAATTGGCCATACTCTGCGAAGGTGTTTCTGGATACCCCCGTCGGTAATGCTGACGAATCTTTTCCCGAGAACGTTCAGGTGCTTGATCCGCGGCACCCGCTCTATGGGCGCTCGTTCCAGGTTCTTGGCCGATCAAGCTTTCGCAGGGGGAGTTCTTCACCCTTCTACGAGGTTGCATATCGCGATGGGGTCACACTGAATGTGCCTGTGGCGGCGACCGAGCCGCGCGGCTTTCCGCTCGCACCCACAAAACTGAGCGTTGAAGCTTTGTCGGATCTACTGAATGTGGTAGACGTAGGGCATCATGAGCACGGCACCCGAAGATCTTTGGACGACACTGCCGGTGACGCTAAGGCGCCAGATCATCGGCGATATCGCCGTGGTTCTGGCAGAGGTCTTTCGTGATGTCAGAGTTGATTCAGCCGATACATCTGAAACGCAAAGCAGTTGTCTACATCCGGCAGTCGACGCCCCATCAGGTCGTGAGCAACCAGGAAAGCCTGCGGCTCCAATACGCGCTACGCCAGCGCGCCCGCGACCTCGGATGGCATGAAGCCGACATTGAAGTGATCGACGCTGATCTCGGTCTGAGCGGCGCCTCGGCCGCACATCGCAGCGGGTTCCAGGAACTTGTCGGCCGCGTCGGGCTCAGCGAAGTGGGGATCATCCTGTCCATCGATGTGACACGGCTCGCACGCAACTGTTCCGATTGGTATCCTCTTCTCGACATCTGTGGGTTGCGGGGCTGTTTGATCGCCGATCGCGACGGTGTCTATGATCCCGGCAGTGCCAACGGGCGACTGCTGCTTGGCCTCAAGGGAACCATATCCGAACTGGAGCTGCATACGATCCGCAGCCGCCTGACGGCCGGCCTCATCGCCAAGGCACAGCGTGGGGAGCTTGCTGTCACCTTGCCGGTCGGCCTCGTGCGGGCCCCCTGCGGCGTGGTGTTGAAAGACCCCGATACGGCTGTTCAGGACCGTCTTGGCCTTGTGTTCGAACTCTTTCTGAAGCTGCGCAGCATCGCCAAGGTGATGCGCATGCTGAATGCGCGTGACCTCGATCTGCCACGCAGGGACCGGCACGGCGAGTTGCACTGGGCGCGCGCGACGGTTTCTGCGGTCGCTGCGATCTTGAAGAATCCCGCTTACGCAGGCGCTTTCGTCTACGGCCGAACCCGCATGAGGGACCCGTCCCCGGACAGCCGGTCTTCGGCAAAAGCAAAAGTGGCGAGACCTCTCGAGGAATGGCGTATCGTCGTGAAGGACCGATATCCGGCCTATATCGATTGGCCGACCTATGAGAAAATCCGCAGCATCGTGAGCGACAACCGGGCCGAATACATGCGCACCAAGACAAGAGGCATCCCCCGCGACGGCGACCTTCTCTTGCATGGCATCGTGTGGTGCGGACGCTGCGGCCACAAGATGTATGTTCGATACAAGGGCGGCGGAGAGTATGTCTGCAGCCACTTGCGCACCCATTCCGGCTTGCCCACTTGCCAGCATATCCGGGCCGAGGCAGTGGACGCCGCTGTTGCCGAGGCCTTCCTGTCCGCGCTGGCCCCTGCGGAACTCGATGCCCTGTCGCGCGCCCGCCGGGCTCAGAGCAAAGTCGACAGCGCCTTGCGTGCAAACGCAGAACGCGAAGTTGAGCGCAAACGCTATGCAGCGGCCCTGGCACAGCGACAGTACAATCGCGTCGATCCTGACAACCGTCTTGTCGCCGCCGAACTTGAGCGCCGCTGGGAAAGCGCGCTGATGGAGGTTCGAGCGGCGGAGGCCGCGCTGGCCGAGCAGTCCGCACAGCAACCGACCGCGCATATGGCAATGGACAAGGCCTTCACCGGCAAGGTGGTGGCCTTGGCCGGACGTCTGCCGCAAATCTGGGCGGATCCCGCCACCACCGATGCACATCGCAAGTCGCTATTGCGCTGCCTGGTGGACAAGGTGGTGCTCGACCGAACGCCCGAGAGCGCGCTGGTCCGCATCGTTTGGCGCGGCGGTGCGGTGACCGAGCTCGACATCAAGATGCGGGTAACCGCAATCGCGAAACTCGCACGGGGCGCCGAAATGCGGGTGCGCCTGCTTGAACTGGCAAAGGCTGGCGTGCCCGACGATGAAATCGCCCGCGTTCTCACCACCGAGGGACACCGCTCGGCACACTGTGCCGACAAGGTTCTCCCTGTCACCGTGCAGCGTATCCGGCTGGCCGAAGGCATCAAGGCGCCTCCCTCGTGCCGGCGGTGGAACCACGATCCTAGCTACCTGAGCACAACGGCTCTTGCTGCAAAGCTGGGGATCCCGGTCAACTGGCTCTATGTCCAGATCAGGAAAAAGCGCCTGCTTGTCGACCCGCAGCCGACCGGTGCTTACCTGTTTCCCGACACGGCAGTTGTTTTGGACGGCGTACGGGACCTTCGAAATCACATCATCAACGAACTGGATTTGAGAATCTGTCAGCTTGACGATAGGGGGTATCAACATGGGTGATCGAGGGAGGGGATCGACTGACGCAGGCCGGATTGGGGCACGCCACCAGCCCGGACGGGCTGATTTATCTCTCTGGAATCGTTTGTTTTTATGGCGTCCGATCTGGGAGAATGGTATCCACCACCATGTCCGTAGAAGCCACGCCTCTCCCCAATGATCCCGCCGTTCTGAAGGCGATGATCGCCGCGTTGCAGGCGGAAAACCAGAAGATGTCCACCAGTTTGCGGGCGCATGATCTGCTGGTTCAGGCGCTGCGCGTCCGGATTGCCAGATTGCAGAAGCAGAAATTCGGCTCCAGTTCGGAAAAGATCGAGCGGGAGATCGAGCAACTGGAACTGGCGCTGGAGGACCTGCAGGTTGCGCTCGCCGAGGCGGATGAACTGCCGCCGGATGGCGACGATGAGCCGGAGACGGACAACC
>NZ_LUKH01000300.1:0-3005 GCF_001593695.1 Leisingera sp. F5
GCCGCGCATGTGGACGGGGTGAAAATGTTTGGCGAGCACCGCCGCCGCAAGGTGGAGGAGCCGCACGCCTGGGTGCTGGGGATACCGCTGAATGAAAGCAGCCCCGATGCCGCGCCCTTGGTGATCTGGGAGGGCAGCCACCACATCATGCGCCGCGCCTTTACTGCCGCGTTTGAGGGGGTGCCGCAGGAGGGCTGGGCGGATGTGGATGTGACCGACGCCTATACGGCTGCGCGCGCCGAGGTGTTCGAGACCTGCCCGCGGATCACTGTGCATGCCAAGCCCGGTGAGTCTTATCTGATGCACCGGCTGTGCCTGCACGGGGTTGCACCCTGGGGCGCGGCGGCAAATGCGCCGGAAGAGGGCCGCATGATTGCATACTTCCGCCCGGAGCTGGCGGATTGGACCAAGGGGTGGCTGGCAGAGGGGTGAGCTGCCGAATTTGATATAAACACTGGCAGTCAAAGAGCATTGACCTTGGAGCAAGATGAAAAGGGTAATTCTTCCACTTTTATTGTTGGTGGCCCTTGTGCTGCTGGCTTACCAGTCCTTGATCGCTTGGGATGTGCGCAATACGAAACACTTCTATCGCGCCTATAGTTATTTTTTGACTGATGCCGCAGCGCTTGGGTGTCTTCGTAAGGAGACGCTGATAAAGGCTGCAAAGGCGAGGGGCTGGGGTTATGAAGATAACCGCCAGCCTCCGTACCGCTCCTGGTCGCCGGACGAATTTCTGGAAACACTCAGAGTGTTTGTGGAACCCCAGCTGAATTTTGCAAAAGAACCGGGTGTTACGCTTTTCTTCGATGAAGGGGGTTGCTTGATCTCGTAGCAGGCTGACGGCCGGTTTTGTCAAATGAGTAGCTAAGTGCTGAGAAACGCCCGGAACGAGCCGCAGGCGCCGGGCGAGCGCCTGCCCGTTCCGGCGGGCTGGCGCTTGGGAGAGGGCAGGAAATCGCCGCGGCCTGGCAAATACTCGGCAGCGATAAAGCGGCAGTTACTCGGCAGCGATAAAGCGGCAGTTTCCGACTCTTGCAGCCCCACCCCACGGACAGGCGCGCGCCCTCAGCGAATAGGTCAGCAATCCTGCCTGAATGTTTCGCGCGCGAAACATTGGGTCAGTGCTTATTCCGCATGATTTACAGAACCTTACCCAGCCGCGCGCCGCGCTAACTGCGCTTTAACCGGGCGCTGCGGCCGCCGCGGCGCTTGACCAGTTTGCTGGCGCGCTCCGGCAGATCGTTCATGATGCCGGCGCGGTCCTCGTTGGTCATTTTCGACCAGTCGCGGATCTCGTCAATTGTGCGGTAGCAGCCGGTGCAGATGCGTGACTCGGGGTGGACGACGCAGATCTTGATGCAGGGGCTTTGGATCTCGTCCCGTTTCCATACGTCGTCAGTCATCATTCACCCGTTCTTCAAATGCCGCATCCGGTCCAATGCGCCTTGGAGAATATAGGAGGCCGCGACGTGGTCGATAACCTCTGCGCGGCGTTTACGTGTCGTATCCGCCTCAAGAAGCGCTTTTTCTGCGGCCACGGTGCTGAGCCGCTCGTCCCAGAAGGAGACCGGCAGATCGGTGAGCTGGGCGAGATTGCGGGCAAAGGCGCGGGTGGATTGGCAGCGGGGGCCTTCGGTGCCGTCCATGTTGCGCGGCAGGCCCAAGAGGATGCCGCTGATGTCGCGGGCCTGGATGATCTCCAGCAGGCGGGCGGCGTCGGCGGAGAATTTCTTGCGCTTCACAGTTTCCAGGGGCGTCGCCACGGCACCGATGCGGTCGGAGACGGCAACGCCAATGGTCTTGGTGCCAAGGTCCAGCCCCATCAGCGCGTGCATCGGCGGCAGGGTTGCGGCGAAATCTTCGAAAACGTCGTGGATCATTCTGAAATCCCTGCCTGCGCGGCGATGGTTTCCAACAGCGCCAGCGCCTCTTGATCGGCGGCAAAGGCGTCGCGGGCCTCGCCATAGATGGTGCGGGCGCGGTCGGTGTCGCCCAGAACCGAGAGGGCGCCGATCAGCCGGGCCCATTCCTCGGCTGAGCCGCCCTCGGTTGCCAGCCGGTCCGACAAGCGGGTGACCATGCCGCGGATCATCTCCTGCCGGTCTTCTGCACTGAGTTCGCTGGCGCCGGCCATATCCTCGGCGCTTGGGCCGGGCAGGGCGGGGGCGGTGCTGCCGCCGGGCGCAATCGGCTGGTATTCAACACCGGCGCGGAAGGCCATTTCCTCGATCTGGCCCTGGATGCCCTTGATCCAGGGGGCGTCCGCCGGGCCGTCACGCAGGGTTGCAGCCCATTCGCGGTAGGCCAGGTCCGGGCGGCCGATCTGGCCCAGCATCAGGCCCCAGTAATAGCGGGCCGGCCCGTGCGCGGGGTCAATGGCGCGTGCTTTCTGCAGGTCGGTCTGGGCCTCGGGCGAGATATAGCCGCCGGCGGCCATGATCTTCAGCTCGGCCAGTTCGGTGAAGTCGCGGGCGTTGACCTGGCCCTCGGCCAGCCGGATGTAGTTGGTTTTGGCTGCATAGGCGGCTTGGAAATTACCGAGGTTCGCCTCGTGCTGGGCCAGCAGGGCCTGCCCCTGAGCGTCGTCCGCACGTTCCCTAGCCGTCTTACGCAGCTGCTCCACCAGTGTGAAGTAGCCCTCTTCAACCTGCGGCTTGGGCAAGGCGGGAACTTCGGCTTCGGCCTCCGCCTGGGAGGGGCGGTTTTCGGCGCGTTCACCTGCCAGCTGGATACGGTCCTTCAGGCCCAGGTCGCCATACCCGGGCGCGCCCAGCTGCCAGTAGATCCCCATAGTGCCGCCGGTGATCAGCAGCGCTGTTGCTATGCCGAATACCAGCGACAGGGTCCGGGGCTGCGAGCGGCCTGACTGCGCCTGCTGCAGCTGCGTGTCTGCGGCCAGGATGCGGCGGGAAATCTCGGTGCGGATGCGGTCGGCGTCGCCAGCGTTGATGACGCCGCGGGCCAGATCCTTGTCCACCTCGCGCAGTTGCTGGCGGTAGACACGC
>NZ_LUKH01000301.1:0-2996 GCF_001593695.1 Leisingera sp. F5
GCCGGGTCCACTTTCGGATCCAGGGTTTGCAGCGCCAGCGAGAGTTCTTGGACATCGTTCTTGGTCGCCGCGGGGCCGGTAGCGCAGCCAGCCAGCGTGGCGGCTGCCAGCATCATCAGGTAAGCAAAAAGGGATTTCATCATGGTCTGCCCGTGCCGAAATTTCAGTTTCCGGCCAGCATAGTGAAAACGCGCAGGCAGTGCAGCGGGAATTTTGCAGCCAGGGGATACTCTGGAGCTTACTCCTCGATCGCCTCCTGCACGATGCCGTCCAGCAGATCGTGGATCAGCTGCATCTCGCCCTCGGGGAAGGCGCGGAAGCCGATGGTGACGTCTTCTGCGCCAGGGGTCTGAGCGACGAATATGTCATAAGGGCAGAAGGTGATGTTCATGGGATTGGCCTCCATCACTTGGCGAGACAGTTTGGCGGAGCAGAAAGAGAAGACCTGCGCATGTTCAAACAGCACTATATCCGAGCCGACATCGGCGCGGGTGCGTTCCAGCATATCGCCCACATGGCTGATGTGGTCGATCCGCAAGCCCCGGTTGGTGATGGCGCTCTCAAGCCCGAAGGTTACGTCATCAAAGGGCAGGGGAGTGGTGTAGCTCACCATGTCCTGCGCCGCAGCCGTGCCGGTGCTGAGGGCAAGGGCGGCTGCAATTACATACATCTTCATCGGGCATCTCCCTGGTGACTGCTGACCCGCGCCCGCTGCCCTGCAAGGCAGTGCGCTAACACATTGCATTTTTTGCATGAGATAGGGGCAACCGCCACCGGAAAGTTTCCGCATAGCCCGTTCAGGCGCCGCGCCGCTGAAAGCCCCTTTTTGTTAACGCTGAATGAAGAAGACTGTGCAACGTTACAGTTCTCTCGCGCAGTCGTTACTGGATATGTTTTGGGTTTTGCGCACTGGACCGTTACCTGAAAGGGAGCAGCAAACTCAGGAGACGCAGATGGCGCGCCGCTGGACCAATGATTTGACCCTTGCAGATGCAACCCCGGAGGCTGCGTTCTGGAACCGCCGCCAGATCATGGCGGGGTTGGCAGGCAGCGGGCTGGCCGCGGCGCTGGGCGGTCAGGCGTATGCGGAAGAGGCGTTGGAGCCCAATACTTGGGAAGAGGTGACCAACTACTGCAACTTCTATGAATTCGGCACCGGCAAAGGCGACCCGCCCAAATACGCGGACCTGATGACCACCAAGCCCTGGAGCGTCAAGGTTGACGGTTTGGTCGACAAGCCGGGAGACTATTCCTTTGAGCAGATCTTAGGCGAAATGACACTGGAGGAGCGTATCTACCGATTCCGCTGTGTCGAGGCCTGGTCCATGGTGGTGCCCTGGCAGGGGTTCGAGCTGGCGGATCTGTTGGATATGGCGGGTGTTCAGAAGGGCGCCAAATACGTCGCCTTCGAGACGCTGTACCGGCCGTCTGAAATGCCAGGCACTGCCTATAAGGTGCTGGACTGGCCTTACCGCGAAGGCCTGCGCCTGGATGAGGCGATGAACCCGCTGACGATGATGGCAACAGGTATCTTCGGTAAACCGCTGCCCAACCAGAACGGCGCACCGCTGCGGCTGGTGGTTCCATGGAAGTACGGTTTCAAGTCGATCAAGTCCGTCGTGCGCATCACCCTGACGGATCAGGAACCCCCGACCAGCTGGAATATGGCCAATGGCCGGGAATACGGCTTCTATAGTAATGTGAATCCCGATGTCTCGCATCCGCGCTGGAGCCAGGCCAGCGAACGCCGCATTGGCGGCGGGCTGTTCGCTAAACGCCAGCCGACGCTGATGTTCAATGGCTACGGGAAAGAGGTGGCCGCCCTGTATGATGGGATGGACCTTGCCAAGCACTTCTGACCGGAGCCGCCTGATGGACACGGCAAACCAGCTTCTCCGCCACTTTCCAGTCTGGGCAGTTTATCTGCTCGGGACACTGCCTGCGTTCTGGCTCTTTTACCTCGGCCTCACTGGCGGCCTGGGGGTGGAGCCGATCAAGGCGCTGGAGTATGAATATGGCGAACTGGCGCTGCAGCTGATGGTTCTGACGCTTTCCATTTCCCCGATGCGCAGGCTGCTGGGATTGAACCTGATGAAGTTCCGCCGGTCGATCGGCCTGTTGTGCTTCTTCTATGTGTCTTGCCATCTGCTGGTCTGGCTGGTGCTGGACGTGCAGATCCTTGGCCAGATCCTCGCTGATATTGCCAAGCGTCCTTACATCACCATTGGTATGGGGGGCTTTGTCCTGATGCTTCCGCTGGCTTTGACCTCCAACAATTTCTCTGTCCGGCGGCTGGGGCGCGCCTGGCCGCGTTTGCACAAGCTGACCTATGCGGCAGGTCTTCTAGGGGCGCTGCACTACGTGATGCTTGTTAAGGGCTTCCAAATTGAACCGCTGTTCTATCTTGGAGCGGTGGTTGTCCTGCTGGCCCTTCGATTGCCCGCTGCTCAATTCCAGAAGCGGCAGTCTGCACCCAGGGCATCAGGTCGGGCCTGAATCGGATCCGCAGCACTGGCGTTGGATAATGAAAGGCGGCCTGATTGGCCGTCCTTTTTTGTTTTGGTCTGTTTCCGCCGCTGTTTTGCGGCGTCTTTCATTTTGACGCGGGCTTGGCCTGCCGTTCTTTCTGGCTGTTGGGCTTTTTTTGTCTGGTTTGGCGTGATTCCGTGCGGGGTGACTCGTTTCCTTGCGGGGTGATTTTCTGTGATTCCGGGCGGTGGGGTTGTGGATAAGCGGGGTTGTTCTGTGGGTAAGTTGTGTTGCGGGGCGTTTTGGGTGTTCTGCGGTGTTTGCGGTTGCGGCATCCGGGTCAGGATTGCTGACTTTTTTGGCATGTAAGTCATTGATTTTGTTTTGTTTGTATCTTTTCTTTTCGGAAAGTTCGGTTTTTGCTGTTTTTTGGCTTGCGGGTTGTTGGGAGTAACCTTAGAACCCCCTTCACCGGCAGCGACGAGATGCTGCTGAGACACACCGGACGGGACGGCGGGAACGCAGGA
>NZ_LUKH01000302.1:0-2988 GCF_001593695.1 Leisingera sp. F5
CCTCAGGGCCGCCCGCCACCCGTTTACCGGATGGCCAGCCGGAAACCCGGCCGCCTTCAATCTGACAGAGGCTGGATAGAGGGCAATATCAAACACATAATCCCCGGGGGGGAATTGAGCCGCAGGCTCAAGAGGGGGACAGCGCCCCCGCATTTTTCACATCTCCCAGGGAAACGTGTCGAGCCGCACCGGCCGGTCTGCGGTGACCAGTACTTGGGTTTCCAGCTTGACCGACTCGGATCCCTTCTCGCCGATCAGGCTTTCAATGCAGATCACCATGTTTTCCTCGAACTGCCCGCCGTGGGCGCCGTCAAAGTCCACATGCAGCGGCACCACCGGCCATTCGTCAGCCATGCCGACGCCATGGGCTGCCAATGAGTACCGGTAGGGTTGATATGCGTCCGGGATCTGCCAGCTCTGGGCGTTGAACTCGGCAAAACTCAGCCCTGGCTGCAGCAGCGTCATGTTGTGATCGATCTGCTCCCGAGCCGCCGTGTACAGACGTTTCTGAGTATCATTCATCGGCACATAGCCGCAGGTCCAACTGCGGGAGAGATCCGCACAATATCCATAGGGGCCGATCATGTCGGTATCGAATGAGATCATCTCTCCCTCGCGGCATTCGCGGGATGAGCATTCCTTGTACCAGGGGTTGGTGTTGGGCCCGCAGGTGAGGAGCTTGGTTTCCAGCCATTCGCCGCCCGAGCGCGCGTTCTCGAAATGCAGATGTGCCCACAGCTCCTGTTCGGTGACACCTGGCACCGAATGTTCGTAAATCCGCGCCATGCCGGCCTCGCAGACGCGGATGGTCCAGCGCATCAGCTCGATTTCATCCGCCGATTTGATGGCGCGGGCGGTCTCGGTGATTTGGCCGCCATCGATGACTTGGATGCCGTGCTCCGACAGGGCATGCACGCCCTCGGGCTCCATCCGGTCGACGCCGAGGCGCAGGTTTCCGCCACCGTGTTGCTTGATCTGATCCGCGATCTCTGCGGCCCAGGGGGCAAGGCGGTCCGCGGCCTTGTCACCGGCGCACATGAACATCCAGCCGATGGCGTTGCGGATCTCGTCAATGCCGGGCAGCCCGTCGTTCAGATGCTCGCAGCCCTTGAATTCGAACATGATGCCAGGGCCGTCGTTCAGGATCAGCGCGTAGCGGATCGGGTTGTGGGCGGTCCAGATCGACATGTTGGAACAATCAAACGCATAGCGGATGTTGACCGGGTCATAGAGCAAGAGGCCCGCCACGTCCTGACGCGCCATTTCATCGCGCAGCCGCTGCAAGCGGTACGCTCGGGCGCGGTCCAGAACGTCCTGGCCCAGCGGTGACTTCAGCGGTTTGTCGGCGCCTGAGGCATTCAGGAAGGTGCGTTTGCGTTCGTCCTTGAAGATGGCCAGTTCCGTCATGACGCACGGCCATAAAAGCCGATATTTTCCTCGTCTGAGAACCGCACGCCCGGGTTTTCGTAGAAGGTGAAGACGGCGATCACCCGCGTCTTGTCCCCTTTGACGGTGCCGACGCGGTGGGGAGAGTTTTTGCCGCGGAAGATATTCAGCGTGCCCGGCGCCAGGGTAATTGAGCGCATGTTCGGGTCCGCGCCGGCCAGCAGCCGCTCGACACCGCTAAAATTCGGATCGTTATCCGTGCGCAACTCCGGGCTGTAAATGAACTCCCCGCCTTCATCCGGCGCCTGCAGTAGCATGGTGGTGGTGAATTCAGACCGGTCGAAGTGCCAGTTCAACGCCTGCTCGGCGCCATAGGACATGATGTTCAGCCGCGCCAGCGGGTCGTCCATGGTGTAAAGCGCAGGTTTGTCCATTGTGGCGGCCAGGAACTGCGCAAAGGGAGGCCAGTCGTACAGGCGCAGCACCGGTGAGCCTTGGAACTGGTCGGCGCAGAGGGTGAAGTTCGAGGTCTCGACCTTTTGCAGGGCAGGGTGGTCCGGGGCCAGGCCTTCGACGCTGTCCTTGAAATAGATATTGTGCCAGCGCTTGTGGTGGAAGCTTTCGGTCTGAAACTTGCCCTTCAGCGCATCGGCGGCGCCCTGGGCCACTTCCGGGTTCATCAGCCCCTCCAGGCTGAACATGCCGCCCTCGGCCAGCTCGGCGCGGCAGCGGTCCACTAGCGTTTGCCATTCCGGGGTGCCCGGGCGGTCGAGCGGGTAACGGTCGAGATCAAGAATGTCGCGCATGGGGTGTTCCTTAGGGTCTTTTGAGCTTTTCCCAAGACTGCGCTCCGGGCGGGGTTCTGACCACTACAAAATATCTTGGCGAGCATAAGATTTTCTTGCACTGTGCTGTCATGAAACTGCCGCCCCTCAATGCCCTTCGCGCCTTTGAGTGCGCTGCCCGCACCGGGAGCTTTTCGGCTGCCGGGGCGGAGCTGGGTGTCAGTTCGGCAGCGGTGTCGATGCAGGTGAAGAACCTGGAGGAGTGGCTGGGGCTGAAGCTGTTCACCCGC
Organism: Leisingera sp. F5; assembly: GCF_001593695.1. Classification (NCBI taxonomy): domain Bacteria; kingdom Pseudomonadati; phylum Pseudomonadota; class Alphaproteobacteria; order Rhodobacterales; family Roseobacteraceae; genus Leisingera; species Leisingera sp. F5. The sequence continues at coordinate 2,462 of NZ_LUKH01000302.1, forward strand.
CGCGCAAACCAGGTGCGGCTCACGGATGCCGGGCGTGACTACTACCAGAAGGCGGCGATGTCGCTGGCGGAGATTGCCAGTTTCACGGAAGCACTGACCGAAGGCGGCGCCCGGCGCCCGCTGGTGATTTCGGCAACGCCAGCGCTGGCGCAGCTGTGGCTGCCGGAGCGGCTGAAGGCCTTTGCCAGGCTGCGGCCCGATGTGCCGCTGCGGCTCAGGATCGAGGATGACCGGATCGACCTGGAGGCGGAGGGTATTGATGCGCGGCTGACCTATGGCGGCGAGCATCCGGAGCACCGGACGCAAGCCCTGTTCACGGATCAAATGGTGCCGGTCGGCATGGGCCCGCAGATGGACATACGGACGGCGCCGCTGGTGGAAGTCAGCTGGGGCGAGACGGTCTCCTCCGTGCCGGGCTGGCGGCAGTATTTCGGCCAGCACGGGATTGCGCGCGAAGACAGGGCGGCGGCGGTCATCGGGCAGTCTGTGCCATCGGTGGTGGCGCTGGTGCAGGCGGGGCTGGGAAT
>NZ_LUKH01000303.1:0-2981 GCF_001593695.1 Leisingera sp. F5
GAACTCTCGCTGGCGCTGCAAACCCTGGATCCGAAAGTGGACCCGGCTGAGGCCCGCCGCGCGGCCGAGATCGCCTACAGCTACTCCGCCAGGCTGGCCGAGCAGTACAATGTCACCACCTCGCCGATCCTGCACAACACGATGGTGAACACCGGGATCAAAGACCGCGGCCTTTGCGTGCATTATGCCGAGGACATGCAGGCGCGGCTTAGCCAGGAGAACTTCCAGACGCTCACCATGCTGCGCGCCATAGCCGAGCCAAAGAACGATTTCCGCATCGACCACAGCACCGCGGTGATCGCCGCCAAGGGCGATGGGATCTATGAAGGCATCGTTCTCGACCCCTGGCGCTATGGAGGCAAGCTGTTCTGGTCCGCAACAACCGAGGACGGACGTTACAATTGGGAACCCCGCCTGAAAGTCCTGCGCCGCAAATATGAGCGGCGGGTGGCCAAGGACGCGGCAGCACAGTGAGGCTGTCTCTCTGGGACTACGGGCCTGCTGCGGCAATAGCCGCCCGGAACTGCCCCGGAGTCATTCCGAACTGCTTCTTAAATTCGCTGATAAAATGGGACGTGCTGTCATACCCGACGGCCAGCCCGATGCCGGTGACCGCCTCCCTGGTGTTTTCCAGCAACCCCTTGGCCTGACCCAGCCTGCGTTGCTTGCGCCATTGCGCTGGCGACGCACCGAAGATACGCCGGAACTCCCGGTTGAATGTCGGAACAGAGCGGCCGGACAATGCTGCAAGGTCGGCAGTGTGCAAGTCATGATCCTGAAACGCCTTGGCCACATAGGCGACTGAGCGATGATGCTGCGTGCTGAGACTGCCTGCAAGCGTGTTCGCCAGCTTGCTGCGGTCATGCAACACCGCAAGCAGCATAATCAGCTCAATCAGTTTCAATCGCACAAGATCCGCGTCCACCTGCAAGTCGCCGTAGACCTCGGCGACACCGCTCATAAACGCGGCCAGCCTTTGGCTCGCAGGTACGGTTTCCAAACCTGCAAGCTCACCCTCCGGCCCGCTTCCCAAACGTGCGAGCGCATCGCGGACCAGCGCCGGCGCCAGGAAAATCATCATCGCTTCAAGCGGCCCATCCTGACAGCGGAAGTCCGACTGAAGCCGGACGTTCGGGGGAATGATAATCAGCTCACCCGCCTGCACTTCGGTGCAGGTGCCATCCGCATCGAAAAACCGTTCCCGGCCTTTCAGCAAATAGCAGATGCAAGTCTCGCTGGAGACAAACTCCAGCTCTCTCAAATCCGCGTGCAGTACCTTGTGCATCAGCCGCCCGTGCCGGCTCGACAGAATTTCGCGCGTAGAGGAAAAGGCTTTCAATGCATCGGGAATAACGATCAGCTTGCTTCGGGCGTGTGTCACGCGGCGGCTCCATCAGGTTGCCGGAACGGGCTGGTAATGCTCACCCGTGTTTGCATTTGCAGAAACCTAACCAAGGTTTCTGATCGGATTGCAATACTATTGATCGGGTTACGTTAGCGAAGCGCACACATTCCAGCCATGAATTGCTCATCGAAAAAAAGGAGATCCCGATGAGCATCTGGGTAACGCTTGAAATGGAAGTACTGGAAGGGCAGTTCGCAGAATTGGAACCCTTCCTTGCGGAGCGCCTTCCGGCTGTGCGCGGCTTTGACGGCGCCCTGTCGGTCACACTCTATTATGATGACGAAACCCGCGGCTTGCTGATTGTTGAAGAATGGCTCTCAAAACAGCACCACGCCGCGTATATCCAGGCCATTTCCGAAAACGGTGTCCTCGCCCGCCTGGCCGCCTTCATGACCGCACCGCCCGAGGTGCGTTACTACAAGAGGCTGGTGATCTGATGGCGGACTGTTCCAATGGCATTTCGCGCCGCACCGCCCTTAGCTGCACAGCCGCTGCCGCCGCGGCGGCTTGGTTTTCGCCGGCAACTGCTGCGTCGGCATCCACGGAGATGCGTTTCCATACCGTAAGGCTCCGCAAGTCCGGTACGCCTGACTACCTCTTGGGCATGCGCCGCAATCCGCCTTCAATCAGCCAACTGGTACTGGAAGGTGAGGACTTTTGCCTGATCCTGGCGGGTGAACGCGCCCGAACGGGCGCACGCCGACTGGAGCTGTAAGGCTCCCCATTCATGACAAAGGCCCACCATCGCTGGCGGGCCTTCTTTGTTACTTCTCCTTAATGCACCACCGCATCGTCGGGCTTGGGCCGGTCTGACGTCCCCAGCCGGTCGCCGATGATCAACCCCTCGCTGCCAGCCGAGACCGGAACGGTGTCGCCGGCCTTGATCTCGCCGGCCAGCAGGGCCTCGGCGAGCGGGTTTTGCAGGGCGCGCTGGATCACCCGCTTCAGGGGGCGGGCGCCGAACACCGGGTCATAACCCTCATCCGCCAGCCAGGTCTTGGCCGCCGCGTCCAGCTCCAGCCCGATCTTGCGCCCCGCCAGCCGTTTCAGCAGCCGCGCCAGCTGGATCTCAACAATGCCGTCCATATCCGCCCGCGCCAGCCGGTCAAAGATAATGGTCTCATCCAGCCGGTTCAGGAACTCGGGCCGGAAATGCGCCTTGACCGCATCCATCACGTCGCGCCGCGCATCTGAGGCATCCGCGCCCTCGGGCAGTTGGCTAAGCGCCTGAGCGCCCAGGTTCGAGGTCAGGATGATCAGCGTCTGCTTGAAATCCACGGTACGGCCCTGCCCGTCGGTCAGCATGCCGTCGTCCAAGACCTGCAGAAGCACGTTGAACACATCCGGATGCGCCTTTTCGACCTCATCGAACAGTACCACCTGATAGGGGCGGCGGCGCACGGCCTCGGTCAGCACCCCCCCCTCATCATAGCCGACATAGCCCGGAGGCGCGCCGATCAGCCGGGCGACCGAGTGTTTCTCCATGAACTCCGACATGTCGACGCGGACCATCGCGTGCTCGTCGTCGAACAGGAAGCCGGCAACCGCCTTGGTCAGTTCGGTCTTACCCACGCCG
>NZ_LUKH01000304.1:0-2978 GCF_001593695.1 Leisingera sp. F5
CTATCGACCATCAGATGCCCCGCCTTGGTCAACAGCTGGTGGCAGTCGCGGCTGAGGTGCCGCAGGACCAGCGATTTGCCCTCGGCCTCATACTTGCCCGCCAGCGCTTCGATTGCCTGCAAGGCTGATTGGTCGACCACCCGGCTGCGGGCAAAGTCCACAATCACATGATCCGGATCCCCCGCCACGTCAAACAACTCGATGAATCCGTCGGTGGAGCCAAAGAACAGCGGCCCCTCGATCTCATATACCTTGGCGCCCTTATCGCTTTCGGATTCGCGGGTATAGGCATGAATGCGGCGCGCATTGTTCCAGGCATAGGCCAGCGCCGAGACGATCACGCCCACCACAACCGCAATCGCCAGGTCGGTCATCACCGTCACCACGGTCACCAGCACAATGACAAAGGCATCCATCAGCGGCACCTTGGTCATCACCTTGAAACTGTTCCAGGCAAAGGTCCCGATCACCACCATGAACATCACACCCACCAGCGCCGCCAGCGGGATCTGCTCGATCAGCGGCGAAGCCACAACGATAAACGCCAGCAGGAACAGCGCTGCAGCAATGCCCGCGATCCGTGTCCGGCCACCGGATTTCACGTTGATCATTGACTGGCCGATCATTGCGCAGCCGCCCATGCCGCCAAAAAAGCCGGTCACCACATTGGACGCGCCCTGCGCAATGCACTCCTGGCTGGCACCGCCGCGCTTGCCGGTGATCTCGCCCACCAGGTTCAGGGTCAGCAGGCTCTCGATCAGGCCAATGGCGGCCAGGATCACCGCATAAGGCAGGATGATCCATAGTGTTTCCAGCGTGAACGGCGCCAGGGCAGCGCCATAAAGGCCTTCGCCGCTTCCAAAAGGATTATGGAAAGAGGGGAACCCGCCCTTGATCGAGGCCATGTCTCCTACGGTCGGCACATCAATTCCAACGGCAATCACCAGTGCTGCAACAATGCCGATCCCCGCCAGCGGTGCCGGAATGATCGCGGTGATCTTTGGCGTGCCCCAGATAATCAGCATAGTCAGCCCCACCAGCCCCAGCATCATCACCAACTGCGAGCTTGCCAGCCAGGCCTCGGTGTTCTCCGGATCCTTGAACTGGGTCAGCTGCGCCAGGAAGATCACGATCGCCAGGCCGTTCACAAAACCCAGCATCACCGGGTGCGGCACCAGCCGGATGAACTTGCCCCAATGCATCACACCCGCGATGATCTGCAGGATCCCCATCAGGACCACTGTGGCAAAGAGGTATTCCACCCCGTGCTGCGCCACCAGCGCCACCATCACCACCGCCAAGGCACCCGTCGCGCCCGAGATCATCCCCGGCCGGCCGCCGAACACTGCGGTGATCAGACCCACCATGAAGGCCGCATAAAGCCCGACCAGCGGATGCACGCCCGCAACAAAGGCAAAGGCCACTGCTTCGGGCACCAGCGCCAGTGCCACGGTGAGGCCCGACAGCAATTCAGTGCGCACGCGGGCCACGGTAAAGCCCTCGTCCTGCATGATGGAGAGGTTGGGCGGGGAAATCTGCTTGGCCAGCAAAGCCATGGCTGCGCGTCTCATGGGGGTACCTGTACTCGGGAGGAAGGGTGTTGCGCCCGCCCCTAGCGGAAATACGCCAACGGGGCAAGGGCGCGGGGTGCTGGCGCCCCCTCCGCAAAGGGGTCCGCACCGCAAAGCCGCAAACAGGTCAGCAATATTGCCCCAATGTTTCGCGCGCGAAACATTTAGTCAAAAGCGCTAGCGCTAAACTTTAGCGTTTGTTAATCATCAAAGCCAACCGCCCAGATTGCGGTCAACCAGCCAATGTGCTTCAACCTCCTAAACAGCGGGGTCAATTCGAGCTCAACGGGAGAAAGCGCAATGGCAAAGGTTCTGCGAGAAAGCAGCGATCCCAAATTCTACGGCAAGTTTCGTTTGGAACTCTGTGACCCTGCGGATCAGTTGCGGGTCCAAGCCGGTAAAGATTGGCTCAAAGCCGAAGAAATGGCCGCTTTGGAGGAAACCCACGACGGCTACTTAATTGAATTCCGGCGCTCAGAGCGTCCTTGGCGGGCGGAGTTCTTGCCTCAAAAACTATGCATGACCAAAGGCAAGGAGTTACCGGACTATACAAAGTCAATTCCAGGCTGCAAAAATGAATACTCACACGGTAGTTTGGTGAGCTCAAAGCTCAAGTCGGTGATCGAAAACCACCAGTCAGAGCACGATGGCTGGCTATTCTCTCCAGTCGAGATTCTGAACAAGGACGGATCAGTACACGGCACCCGCTATATTTGGTGGGTTCACAAGGTCGTTGATGCAATTGATCCAACGTCGGAAGGCATAAAAACGGTAGGTGGACCAGTGGATGGCAAACATCGCTGGACACACATTGGGAAAAAATCCAGTACGTCTAAAGTTGCGGAAATCCGCGGTCAGCGGCCTAACAGCTTGGCTCGATTTGCGATACTTTTCAGGGCGTAGGGTGTTCGTTTCTGTTTCCCTATTTGCGTCGATGGAAGAAGCAGGAATTTCCTATTTCCGCGCCGACTCGATCTGGTCCGAGGTCTGAACCCTGCCTACAAGGGCCAAGCGTGAAACCCTCAATGCAGCGGAACGGCCATTGCAGCAAGCCCGGGCAAATTTGGCGCAGAAAGCAGCTCTGGCAACCGCACTAGATGTTATTAACGCTGGCCGGATCGCCACCGCCCTCGGCGCGGCGGCGCTGACCGGGATCATCCGGCGCAAATACCCTTCTCTCTTTCATCTTGCCGAAAATACTCCCGCCGGAGGCTCCCGCGCCCGCGGCCCCCTCCCGGTGCACGGGCGGTGCACAGAGGATGCACGCTTGCCACCCCCGGTTTATCACCTTGCTCTTGCCAAATCCGGCGCCGCTTGCGCATATCCAAGACAACAGCATCAGGAGGGCAGCACGTGACCGCAGCAGAACCCCGTGAAACCATGATTGCCGTGATCGGCGGCTCGGGT
>NZ_LUKH01000305.1:0-2978 GCF_001593695.1 Leisingera sp. F5
CGCGGGCGAACTCCGCCGGGGTCAGCATGCCGGATTCAATATGCATATGGGCATCGCAGAGGCCCGGGATCATGTATCGGCCATTCGCCTCTATGATCTGCGTCTCAGGCCCGGTGCAATAAGAGGCATCAGGCCCGACATAAGCAATGCGGCCGGCCACGATGGCGATATCATGGCCCGGCAGCTGCTCGCGTGTGTGGACATTGACCCAGATCCCCTGCCGGATCACTGTATCCGCCAGCGCGCGGCCGGCTGCGACGTCGATCAATTGCGGGGCGGAGTCGGGCCAGCTCGGAAAAATGTATTCTGACATAATCCAATTGTTCCGATTGCGGGCGGGAAGGCAAGCGGATTGCTGGTTTTGCCATCAAAGCTTCATCCGGGCGGTGGAAAGGTGCCGAAGGCTGACCCATTTGGCGTTGCCGCAGGGTGGCATCCGGGGAAGACTGGGTTCATGGATTATGAAACAACAGATGCGGAAAGCTTCGGCCGCTCCTTGCGCGGGATCGGGATCAATCTGCTGGTGCGGGATGTTCCGGCGGAAGTAGCCTTTCTAGAGACTGTTTTTGATATGAGGTGCCATCAGGTAAGCAAGGATTTTGCTATCGTCACCTATGGCGGTCAGGTGTTCCAGCTTCACAGCGACGGCACCTATGCGGAAAGCCCGTTGCTGAGCCTGTTGCCGGAAAACCCGCCGCGCGGCGCCGGGATTGAGATCCGGCTCTATGACACCGACCCGGATGATGCCGTGGTGAGGGCGGAGGTATCGGGGTTCACCATTCTGCAGGCGTCCACGGACAAACCGCATGGCCTGAGGGAGGCCTATATCCTGTGTGAAAACGGCTACGCCTGGGTTCCGAGCCGGCCCAAGGGGTAAGCGGCGGGAAATCCTCCCCTTTCCCGGCAACGAAGGCCGGTCCATGCTGGGCGGGTTCATTTGAGATGTTGCGAGGGACCGCTGATGCACGCCATTACCGATACAAATGCTCTGGTCGAAGAAGGGGTGCTGACTCCGGATCAGGCCAGCTCCATCGAGGCCCGCTCGCGCGAGGTGATGGTGTCGCTGGCAGTGAACGCAATCCTGTGTTTCGGGATCATCGCCGCCACCGTCGGATTCATCTTCTGGCTGGCTGATCCGCTGGCGGTGGCTGTCACGGGCATCCTGATGCTGGGCGGCGGGCTGGCGGTGCTGGCGCGCGGCGGCGAGATGCTGCGGATGTTCGGCAACTCCGCCACGCTGATTGGGGCGGGGATGTTGCTGGGCGGTGCCGGGATCGAGCTGGTGGCCAAATACGAGGACATCGCCGGATGGGTGATGCTGCCCGGCGGGGCGCTGGTGACTGCGATTTGTGTCTGGCGCTGGCGGCATGGAGCCTGGTCGGCCGGTTTCGTGCTGGGCGCGATTCTGCTGATGGGGCTGGCGATGCATCTGGCGGGCATCGAGCTGCTGCTGCAGCAATATGAAATCGGCTCGCCGCAGCGAAATCTGATGCTGCTTTACTATGCTGCGGTTGTGGCGGCAGCCGGCTGGCAGGTGGATGTGCGCTTTGTCACTGCGCTTGCAATTGCGCCCTTTGCCCAGATGCTAGAGACCGGCACCAGCTACTTTCATGCGGCCTATGTGTTCTATTCGCCGGAATCGACGCTGACGATCCTGCAGATGGTGCTGCTGATCGTGCTGTGCGTTTGGGGCGCCGCCCGGCTGATGGAGCGGGACGCAAGGCATTTGCGTATCCTTGCGATCCTCGGATTTGTGGTGGCCAATCTCTGCGCCTTGGTTGGTTCGCTGTGGGGCGACGTGGTTGGCGAGACCGTTTGGGGGCCGGGCCGCAACAGCGATGGCTACGAGGATTGGGAGGCTTTCTCCGCTGCCCGCGATGTCTTCCGGGACGGCGCGCTGTTCATCTCCGAAGGCGTCTATTCCGTGCTATGGGCGGCGGTGCTGGCAGTGGTGATCTTCTGGGCTGCGCAGCGGCATCAGCGCGGATTGTTCAACTCGGCGCTGACCTTTGCTGCGATCCACGGCTATACGCAGATGTTCGATTCCTTTGCCGATGAGCCGCTGGCCTATGTGATCGGCGGGTTGGCGGCGATTCCGCTGGCTTGGGGGCTGTGGCGGCTGAACTTGTGGATGGCGGCCAAGCAGGCCTAACTGCTGCGCAAGGCGCGGGGCGTGGTTCCGAACTCTGATTTGAAGGCCCGGGTGAGGGCGCTCGGGTCGTCATAGCCACAGCGCAGGGCAATTTCCGAGACACTCAAACCAGTCTCCAACACAAGCTTTCTGGCCTGTATCAGCCGCAACCGCCGGTAAACTGCCTGCGGCGTTGCGCCCAGTTCCGCCTTCATCCTGGCCTCCAGATCCTTCTGACTGCGGCCCGCTTTTCTCGCCACGGCAGCGATCGGCAAGGGCGTTTCCAGATTGGCCTGCATCACCGCAACCGCACGGGCAACCGATTTGCCGCGCACCAGGATCGGGTCCTGGGTTTCGGTCGCTTCGGGCGCCATGAACAGCGCCGCTACTTCCAGCCGCAGCGCGGCACCGTGCTGTTCGCCGATCAGCTCCATCATGGTGTCAAAGGCGGCAAGCGCGCCAGTGCAGGTGATGCGGTTTCCGTCCCATATCTGACGGGCGCGCTCGGCCTGTACGTCTGGAAAGGCCTCGGTGAAGCGGCTCAACTCCTCCCAATGGATGGTGGCGCGCTTGCCGTCCAGAAGACCGGCCTGGGCCAGCAGCCAGGCGCCGGTGTCAAAGCCTGCCAGCACTTTGTAGCGGCGCGACGCTGATTTCAGAGCGCGTGCTGTGGTTGCGGTGGCATGGCGCAGGAAGTCATAGGACGGCATCGAAATCAGCAGATTGCCGCTGCAATCACTCAGGCGCCCATGCGCCCGCACCTCCATCCCCGAAGAAGACACTGCAGGCCCGCCGTCCAGCGTCAGGAACCGCCAGGCATAGGCCTGCCGCCCGGCAAAGGTGTTGG